>DATAGL010000104.1:0-10408 GCA_036263755.1 Chitinophagaceae bacterium
TCCTTTTACTTCTCCGTCTCCTTCATCTACTTTCCACTTCATGTCGTAATCCACCCACTGGTCGTTCTCCCCTTTAAACTTCAGGGTGCCTTTGTCCATGCGGGCTTCTCCGATTTGCTGGTCGTTGCTGGCATCATATACCCACCAGCTGCGGCGGTCCACATAACGGGTAACCGGCTCGTTGGTTTCGGCGTTCAGCTTGGCGCCGGTTTGCGGGTCCACGGAGATGCGGATGGATTTGCCGGTGCGGGGGTCCACATAATTTCCGGCCTCGCTGTTCGTGCGGAAGGAGTCGGCCATAGCCGCGTAGTTTCCTGTAGAAGTTGCGGTAGTTGCAGCCGCCGCGGTCTCGTTGTCTCCGGCAGCGGTGGTACCGGTGGAATCAGCGTTTCCGGTTGTGCTGTTTCCGGCTTCGTTGGAGCAGGCGGCGAATCCAAGGGTAAGGATAGTGGCCAGGCTAAAAATTGAAAGCTTCTTCATACTGTAGAGATTTAGTAGGAAGAAGCTTTCAAAAATAAGACCATACAGGGAAGCGGGCTTAGCCGTTCATGCTTGCCAGGAACTCGTAGTTGTCCTTTGTTCCGCGCATGCGGCGCAGCAGTTCATGCATTGCTTCTTCTGAATTCATATCGGTAAGGTACACCCGGAGCAGGTTCATCCGCTGCAGTACATCGCGCTCCAGCAGCAGGTCGTCGCGGCGGGTAGAGCTTGATACTAGGTCAATGGCGGGGAATATGCGGCGGTTGGCCAGGCGGCGGTCCAGCTGCAGTTCCATGTTGCCCGTACCTTTAAATTCTTCAAAGATGACTTCATCCATCTTGGAGCCGGTATCCACCAGGGCCGTGGCAATGATCGTCAGCGAGCCGCCGAATTCGATCTTACGGGCGGCGCCGAAGAATTGCTTCGGCTTTTGCATGGCGTTGGCTTCCACACCACCGGAGAGCACTTTACCGGAAGCGGGCGCTACGGTGTTGTGTGCGCGGGCCAGGCGGGTGATGGAGTCGAGCAGGATTACCACATCGTGTCCGCATTCCACGAGGCGCTTTGCTTTTTGCAGGGCGATCGTAGACACCTTTACGTGCTTTTCGGCCGGTTCGTCGAAGGTAGAGGCAATCACTTCGGCGCGTACGCTGCGTTCCATATCGGTCACCTCTTCCGGGCGCTCGTCCACAAGCACGATCATGAGGTAGCATTCGGGATGGTTCTCGGCGATGGCGTTGGCCACGGCTTTGAGCAGCATGGTTTTACCGGTCTTCGGCTGGGCCACAATCAGTCCGCGCTGTCCTTTTCCGATGGGGGTGAACAGGTCCATGATCCGCGTGCTGTAGTTGTCGGGGCGGGTGAACAGGTTCAGTTTCTCGAAGGGGAACAGCGGGGTGAGGTAATCGAAGGGCACGCGGTCGCGCACTTCTTCGGGCTTCTTGCCGTTGATCTCATCCACCTTCAGCAGGGCGAAGTATTTCTCGCCTTCTTTCGGCGGACGCACGGTACCGTCAACGGTATCGCCGGTCTTAAGGCCGAAGAGCTTGATCTGCGAAGGGGAAACGTATACGTCATCCGGAGAGGAAAGGTAGTTGTAGTCGGAAGAGCGCAGGAAACCATAGCCGTCGGGCATCATTTCCAGTACGCCTTCACCGCGGATGATACCGTCGAACTCGATGTTGAACACCTGTTCGCGGCGTTGCGGGTAATATTTGGCTGCCGCCCCGCCCTGTTGCTGCGGTTGCTGATTGTTGCGTTCGGGGGCCTGTGCGGGTTGTTCGTTGTAATTTTCTTCAGGGGCCTGTGCCTGCTGGGGTTGTTGCTGCTGGGCTTCCACCACGGCGGCTTCGGTTTCCAGCGGCAATTGTGTCTGACCCTGGTCATCGGCTTTTTTGCGGCCGCGTTTCGGACGTTCGCCCTGGCCCTGAGTTTGGGCTTGCGGCTGTGCCGCTTCTTTCTTGGGAGCGGTTTTGCGTGCCGGCTTCTTTTCTTCCACCACCGGTTCGGGATCATTCTCCACCAGTGCTTCTTCTGTGCTGTTTGCAGTTGAGGCTTTCACGATCCTGCGCCGCTTGGGACGCTCGGCTCCATTCGTTTTGCCATCTCCACCCATCACCGCCTGCTTGTCCAGGATCTTATAAATAAGTCCCTGCTTGTCCAGTTTCTTCGCATTCTCGATTTCCAATTGCTCGGCTATGTCCAGCAATTCGGGAACAAGCATGTCGTTCAACTGCAAAATATCGTACATAAGGAAAAGTTAATGTTTAAAAGCTAAATCAAAACACCACGCTGATTCGCTACAGAATTTGAATTTTGAATGGAATTCGTTGAAAATGAACCGGTGTTGGAGGGCTAATGTGAAGATCTCTCACCTATTTCCGGTGCAATTATACAGTTTATATCCAAAATCGAAAAATTTTTGTACCTGCCGGGTAACATAATACATCCACAATTATCGTGCTGGTAATGCGGTGATTATCTTTGCGGCTCATCCTCCAGAGTATGTTTAACAAACGTGTAAAGATTAAGGAATTGCTGGCTGCAGAACCGGCTGGTCAGGAAGTAACGGTCATGGGCTGGGTACGCACCTTCCGCAATAACCAGTTTGTGGCCCTCAACGACGGTTCCACCAATAACAACCTGCAGGTGGTGCTGGAGCTGGGAAAGTTTGAAGAGTCGCTCCTGAAGCGGATTACAACGAGCGCATCGTTAAAAGTGACCGGCACGGTGATCGCTTCGCCGGGCAAGGGCCAGAAACTCGAAGTGAAAGCCAACACACTGGAGATCCTGGGTGATTCCGACCCGGAAAAATACCCGCTGCAACCCAAAAAACACAGCCTCGAATTCCTGCGCGAGATCGCGCACCTGCGCTTCCGCACCAACACGTTCGGCGCCGTATTCCGCATCCGTCACAGCCTCGCTTTTGCCGTACATAAATTCTTTAACGAAAAGGGATTTGTGTACCTGCATACGCCCATCATTACGGCCTCCGATGCCGAAGGCGCGGGTGAAATGTTCCGCGTGAGCACGCTGCCATTTGATAACCCGCCGCGCAAAGAAGACGGCGGTATTGACTTTTCGCAGGACTTCTTCGGCCGCGCCACAAACCTGACGGTAAGCGGACAGCTGGAAGGGGAACTGGGTGCTACGGCCTTTGGTGAAATCTATACGTTCGGGCCTACATTCCGTGCCGAGAATTCCAATACGGCACGGCACCTCGCAGAGTTCTGGATGATCGAGCCGGAGATGGCTTTTTACGACCTGGAAGACAATGCCAACCTCGCCGAGGAATTCATCCAGTACATTATCCGCTACGCGATGGAGCACAATTCGGAAGATCTTGAATTCCTGCGCCAGCGGCTGCTGGAAGAAGAAAAGAGCCGGCCGCAAGCGGAACGCAGCGAGCTTGATCTCATCCAGAAGCTGCAGTTCGTAACCGAGAACCAATTCGAGCGCATTACCTATACCGAGGCCATCGACATCCTGCTGCAATCGCCGGCATACAAGAAAAAGAAATTTCAGTACGAGGTGAAATGGGGCATCGACATGCAGAGCGAGCATGAACGCTACCTCGTGGAAAAGCATTTTAAAAAGCCGGTGATCGTGACCAACTACCCGAAGGAGATCAAGGCTTTTTACATGCGGCAGAACGAAGACGGAAAAACCGTTGCCGCCATGGACATCCTGGCGCCGGGCATCGGTGAAATCGTCGGTGGTTCCCAGCGCGAGGAGCGGCTCGACCGGCTCGAAGCCCGCATGCAGGAAATGCACATCCCGGCTGAAGAACTGTGGTGGTACATGGATACCCGCCGCTTCGGTACCGTGCCGCATGCCGGCTTCGGACTGGGCTTTGAACGCATGGTGCAGTTCGTTACGGGCATGGGCAACATCCGCGATGTGATCGCGTTTCCGAGGACACCGAAAAGCGCGGAGTTTTAAGGAGGGAAATATTCAATACTCAAGAAGAGGCAGATACCATCTGCCTTTTTTTGAACTTTGAACATTGAATATTGCGTATTGAATATTTTCCAACACAGTTCAATTCCAACCGGTCTACGGCCGCTCTTCCGGAAGGAATAAAACCGGCACCGGTGCCTTCTGCAGCACTGCTTCGGAATGGGTTTTGAAAAAGAGGTGTTCCAGTACGGAATGATGGTGCGGGATGCACACCAGCAGCTCGGCGCCGGTTTGCCGTACGGCGTCATTCAGTCCTTCAGTAAGGTCTTCATTGGTAATCTCGAGGTAAGCGGGTTGCAGGTCGGCCAGTTCCCGGACCAGGGCTTCTTTGGCTGCCGCTTCTTTTGGTCCTTCTTCCCCGGTGCGCACGTGTACCAGGTGCAGGCGGGCGCCGGAGGCCTGCAGCAGCTGACGCAGCGGTGCCAGGTTCAGGGGCGCGCCGGAGGCGAGGTCGGTGGCCAGCAATACCTGCTGCAGGGGTGTAAAAGTGGCCGCTTCGGGAACGGCAATTACGGGACAGACGGCATGCCGGAGCAGCGCCGTGGCCGAAGAGCCGAATACCATGCGCTCGAACCCCGTGGCCGGGTGGCTGCCGACTACCAGGGCAAAGGCCTTTTCCTTCCGGCAGGCATCGTTCATTTCGTCGGTTACCGAGCCAAGACGGCTTTCGCCGCTGAAGGTCAGGTCGCCGAAATCCCGGCGGAGCCGCTCGAGGCTGCGGTTCAGGCTTTCGTCGGAAAGGCGCTGCAGTTCCTCTCCAGACACCATCATAGCCGGCATGTCGTTCATGGTGGCCGGAATATCGTACACGTGGATCACCTGCAGCTGCAGGCGGAGCGATCGTGCCAGGGCGGCGGCATACAGGAGGGCGTTGTCGGCTGCAGGGGAAAAGTCGGTGCCAACGATCAGGGTATCCATAAGCGAAGTATTGATACGAAGCTATGCATATTTTGTTCCAGCTTATGGAATCAAACGGCCGTTTCATCTATTGAGAAAACCGGCATCATGGCACAACTGCAACTGCAACCCGCCAAAGGCTCCAAAGGCCTTGTGGTGAAGGCGGCTCCCCACGTGGATATGACCCCGATGGTCGACCTGGGCTTCCTGCTCATCACCTTCTTCATCTTTACCTCGACACTTTTTGAAAACAAGGCCCTTAAGCTTTTCATGCCAGCCGATGGATCGCCCATGCCCATCGGTGCATCGGCCTCGCTCACCCTGCTGCTGGGAGCGGAGAACAAAGTCTACGCGTACGAGGGAAGCTGGGAAGCTGCTGCGGCCTCCGGCGCCATTCAGGTCCTGAATTATGATGTACGCATGGGCCTCGGTGCTTTTATCCGGAAAAAGCAGGAGGTGCTGCGCCGCACCCATGAAGACGGAAAGGATGCACTGATGCTCCTTATCAAGCCACTGGATGCTTCCACGTATACCAACCTGGTGGATGTGCTGGATGAAGTAGCGATCAATGGCGTGAAGCGCTACGCAGTGATGGATGCGGCAGCCGCAGAAGCAGCGTATGTAGATGGGAGATAGCTGCGAGCTGCGAGCTATGAGCTGCAAGCTGCAAGCTTCAAGCTTCAAGCTACGAGCTGCGAGCGCTATTTAGTTACATGATTTTGTGATGGGACCTTGTCACTCCGGTTGTCTCCTGATTTGCGCTGATGCCAGCAACCTGTGCACCTGCATCCGCCACCGGAAACATCAGCGCTATCACTGTTGCTCATCAGCGTCATCTGTGATTTTTCAGGGCCGGCTCCACGCAAACGGCATGGCTGGAACCGCAGATGAGGAACACGCGTTCGCCACGGGCCCGCAACTGCTGAACGGCAGCAATGAGCTGCTCGTTGCGCAGGTCGTTGCTGACGGTCATTATTTCCGACAGGAAGCCGGGCAGCGGGGTTTCGTCGGAAACGGTGCGCCAGTCGGTTTGCGGAAAATATTTTTTCCAGAGGCGGTCGATATCGGCCACTGTGCGTACCTCGTCTTCCAGTCCTACATACGCAGCGCGTTTGAAGAAAGGCTCCAGGAAGGCTGCTTCATCTTCCGGACGGCCGAAGCGCAGCTGGCTGAAGTACGGATTGAGCACCTGGGCCAGCACTACCTGCTCGGCAGAGAACCGCTTTACGAGGAGGGCGGCCAGCGCTTCTTTGGAGAGGTCCCAGTTGTAAACGGGTATGCCGTCTTTTTTGGAAAGGGCTTTCACCTTTCCGCCTTCGCCCAGTTCCTTCACCGGGTCCATAATGCCGGGTAGCAGAAACCCCAGCCGCCCTTCCACCAGGGCAACGGTGGGTCGGAGCGCCTTCCACTCCTGTTCGATGCGTGCCATCTGCGGGTGTTTGGGATCGCGGGTGTGCTCGGCGCCGAAAACCACCACGCCGGGCTGCTGCACCACGTAGGGCCGCGGGTGCTCGGCATCATACCGGGCAAAGGGAATATAAGGTGTGGCTTTTGCGGGCGCGCCGGCCACTTCGTAATAGGGCGGCGACTTCCAGGCCAGCAGGAACACGAGGCCGGCGGTCAGCACGAGCATCAGCAGGATGCCGGAAGCAAAGCGGAGTTTTTTGTTCATAGCAGAAATGGTTTGGGTTTATGGTTTGGGGGTTTGGAGCTGGATGACGGGATTACCGTTTCGCGCAGGGCGAAGGAGAAAAGAAGGATTTAGATTGAGAGGAATGCCCTTTCTGATACTTTGGGCATTCACCGTTTACTGTTTAAGGGATTCATACCTGTAGGAGGATTGCTCCCGCCTCAACGTTTAGTTGGCCGGTCCGTGGTCGTAGCTGTAGATTCGGGTCATTTTCCATTCGCCGTTCTGAAGAAGCCAGAGGTGCATAAAGCGGGCGCGGCCTACCAGGCGTTCGGGTGCGGCACCATTCGTTTCGTAAAATAGATGCTCGCCGCTGATCAGGGCACCATAGGGCTGGTTGTTGCCTGCCAGCGGGAATACATTTACTGTGTTGGGTACGGCTGCACGGCGCAGGCGCCATCCGGGCCGGCTGCACAGGTTCTGTTGCACGCTGGTGATAAACGCTTCCAGGCCGCTGGTGATGCCGCCTTTGTCGTGGTAGAATTCAAGATTCGTAGCGAAAAAGGGACGCATGGCAGCAGCGTCGCAGCGGTTATAAAGGGTCCAGAACAGGCTGTCTTTTTCCCGGATCATCCGGTCGAGTTCCGCCGGTGAAGACTGTGCGCGCAGCGCGGTCGTGGTGCCGAGCAGGCAGAAAAGCGGGATGCAGAAAAGCAGGATCTTTTTCATGATTGATTGGTTAAGGGAGTGTTGTATTGGTAGTATTTGTTGTACAGGTAGTATGGGGAAATGAGAGTTACAGGAGAATAATCAATATTCAATTTGCAGGACTCGGATGTGAAAATTTAAATGTAGCTGTGTTTACTTGAGTTATGCCATGTATGCCTGCAGGCGGGAAGAACAGTGATCCTGGTAATCCTTACTAAATCAAGCTAATCCGTGGTTAAAAGAAAGCTCCCCGAAGGGAGCCTTCCCAGGTAAACGGCTGGAAAGCCATCTAACTTCAACCAAGCCGTTGGTGTATGTGGGGTCAGATCACGAGCGAAACGATGGAGATGGGAAGCGGAAAGGAAGCATCGGCCTTCACGGGTGTCTTTCCTTTGCGGAAAGTAGTGGAGGCATCGCGGGAGGCGGCATCCAGCTCACGTTCGCGCTCTTCCAGGCGGCGGCGCTCCTCCTGGATCCGGAGCCGCTCCGCTTCGATGGAATCGGCATTGCCCCGGTTTTCGGCGTTCGGGCGGTATTCGTACACGGAATCGATAGTGGAATTCGGCGGCACCAGCGGTTTCCCGAACTCTTCCAGGCTGCCGTTCGCCGACATCACATATACCTTGCCCGCTTCAAAGCCATAGTACGATCCGCCGTCCCAGTCGTCGTTATTACCCCAGTTGCGTCCTCTCCAGGAGCGGCGTTCCCCTACAATGACATTGTACTCGTGCAGGCGGTCGGGAACCGTACGGTCGAACACGATCTGGCGCCCGGCCGGTACGGCGATCTGCACCACCACGTGCTGTCCGCGGTACTTCTGATCTTTTGCGATGCTGAAGCCGCTGCCCAGAATCAGTACACTGTCGGCAGACGAAGCCGTATACAGGATCTGTCCGGCGCGGTCGGCTGCTTCGCGGCGGCTGCGGCCGGCGCTGCGTTTCAGGAGCGTAACATGGTATTGCGAGTCGGGGCTCACGATCAGCTGCAGGTCTACATGCGACATGTGCAGGGAATCTTCGCTGATGTCCCAGCCACCCTGGTCATCGTTGTCCCAGTTCATCCAGCCGTACGTACCGCTGTACAGGATCTCGGGCTCATCTACCCGTACCAGCATGCGGTTGCCTGCAGGTTTGGCCAGGTTTACGGTCTGCGCGGTCTCTTCGCGGTAGCGGAAGTCGCGGAGGAGCGAAGAGATGAATATACCCAGGGATACCCAGCCCAGGAACCACAGGCCTCCGAAGATCCAGCCGAGGTAGCGGCTGCGGGTGCGCACTTTCATCAGGCGGCGGATCATCCAGGTAATGATGCCGATCAGGGGCACGGCCAAGAAGAAAAGGAGCACGCCCCAGAGGGAAGCTTTCTGCCAGGCACCGTCGAGCAGGAAGTTGTGTACCGGTACGGTCACGCCGCTGCTGATGAGGGCCAGTACGGCTACGAACAGTCCGAAGGCAATGGAGCCGAATACCACCAGGAAAAAGGCCTTGACCAGAACGCCGATCGCATGGCCGAAATGATTGTTGCGGGTAAACTGGGCTACTTCTTCGGCAAAGGCAGGACCGCGGTTGCTCGCAAAAGTGCGGGCCCGGTCGCTGAACGCCTGGGCCGAGGTCTTGACCTCTTCACCCCAGGCCTGTGCGCGGGATTTGAACTGGTCCATTTCATCTTTTACGTTCTGGCGGATGCGGTTCACATCTACTTTTTCGCCGCGCATTTCCATCTTCTGGAAAGAGCTGCGGGCTTCCGGAAGCACGATCCACAGCACGATATAGATAAGCAGGAAGGTGCCGGTCAGGGAGCCGAAGGCAAAGTCAATGGGACGGAAGTCATGGTCCCAGGGATCAAAGATGCCGTTCAGCAGGCTGAAAAAAATATTGAGCAGCAGGGGCGCGGCGAAGATGAGGCGAATGGTGTTGGCCGACTTATTAAAGTAAGCTGCCAGGCCGCCGGCCACGCCGCCGATCATGCGGTCTTCGGGATTGCGGAACAGCCGCTTGCCCACATAAGCCTCCAGGTCGCGGGCCGGGAGGATGATCCACAGCAGGATATAGAGGAAGATACCCATGCCGAAACCGCCGAAAGTGATGATGGCGAACAGCAGCCGCACGATGGCGGGATCCACGTTCATATAGTTGGCGATACCAGCGCACACACCGCCGACGATCTTATCGGAAGCGTCGCGGTACAGGCGTCCCTTGCGGCGGGCGGTAGCGGAGCCGAATACGAAATCCTGGGTGGAAGCCGTTCCGGTGCTGCCGGCAGCCGTTGTGGTAGTGGTTTCGGCAGCGTCGGCCTGCTCGAAGTCTTCCACGCGGCCCATGGAGGCGATGATCTCGTCCATATCGGCTTCGGTGACGGCAGAAGCGCCTTTGCGTACCTTTTCATTCATCAGCTCGGCGATACGGCTTTCGATATCGTTGATGATCTCGTCGCGGCCTTCTTCGCCGGCAAAGTAGCGCCGCAGGCTTTCAATATACCGTTGCAAACTTTCGTAGGCGGCGTCCTCGATGGGAATGACCCGTCCGGATAAGTTTATATTAATAATCTTTTTCATCTTACTTTGGTTTGGTTGAAGTTTAGAGATTGTTTACCTGTCGGTTGGTGAGTGCATTTACGCCGTTGGATAGTTCCTGCCAGGTCTGCTCGAGTTCCTTGTAAAAGACCTCGCCTTTTTCCGTCAGTGAAAAATATTTCCGCGGAGGTCCCGAATTGCTTTCCACCCAGCGGTAGGTCAGCATGTCGGCATTTTTGAGGCGGGTGAGCAGCGGGTACAGGGTTCCTTCCAGGATGTGGAGATTGGCGCCTTTCATTTCTTCCACGATGTCACTGGGGTAGGCCTCTCCCCGGCGGATAATGGACAGAATGCAAAACTCCAGGATTCCCTTCCGCATCTGGCTCTGTGTATTCTCAATATTCATGGGTCTTCCTTTTTTGGTTCCTTCCTCCCGCCCCGCCGGAGCGGCGCGGGATGGAGCGAACCGGTTTATGTTGATTGTGGTTGACGATACAAACCTATGGCTTTTTTAAGTACTATGCAACACATAGTACCAAGTTTTTTTTAGTAATGAGGAAGGTAAGCTACTGTATGTTTTATAAAGCAATAAGAATCAATTGTTTAAAAAGTCACTGTTTCCAGATGGTTTGATAAATGGAGAAAAGCCGGGATAAGTGGAAGGTTTTTTAGGGCCTCAAACCGGTTCATGAAACCGGCATGCATGAGCAGCCGCTGTATTCAAT
>DATAGL010000105.1:0-1935 GCA_036263755.1 Chitinophagaceae bacterium
GCAGATGGTATTGCCTTCGATCTTGCGCTGGATGTCCCAGAGCAGGTCGATATCACTCATTTTGCCTTTGCCGTGCTCGATGTTGTGCAGGATCTTTTCCATCCAGCCCGTGCCTTCGCGGCAGGGCGAGCACTGGCCGCAGCTCTCGTGGTGGTAGAAGCGCGCCAGCGACAAGGTATGCCGCACCACGCACTGGTCCTCGTCCATCACGATAAAGCCGCCCGATCCCATCATGGAGCCGGTGGGAAAGCCGCCATCGGCCAGGCTTTCGTAGGTCATCATCCGGGGCTCCCCTTTTGCCGTTTTCAGCAGCAGGTTGGCCGGAAGAATAGGTACGGAGGAACCGCCCGGGATGCAGGCCTTCAGGCGCTTGCCGTTGGGGATGCCGCCGCAGTATTCGTTGCTGTAAATGAATTCCTCCACCGAAATGGTCATGTCGATCTCGTAGATGCCGGGCTTGTTGATGTTGCCGCAGGCCGAGATGAGCTTCGTACCGGTCGATTTGCCGATGCCAATTTTGGCATATTCCTCGCCGCCGATATTAAGGATGGGTACCACGGCCGCCAGCGTTTCCACGTTGTTGACCACTGTGGGGCAGTCATACAGGCCTTTAACGGCCGGGAACGGCGGCTTGATGCGCGGGTTGCCCCGCTTGCCTTCCAGCGATTCGATCAGCGCGGTTTCCTCGCCGCAGATATAGGCGCCGGCACCCCGCTGCACGTAGATCTGGCAGTCGAAGCCCGTACCCAGGATGTTGGTACCCAGGAAGCCGGCCGCGTTGGCCTCGGCAATGGCCTGCTCCAGAATATCCACGATCCAGGCGTATTCGCCGCGGATGTAAATGTAGGTGCGGTTGGAGCCCAGGGCGAAGGAAGAGATGATCAGGCCTTCAATAAGCAGGTGCGGCAGGAACTCCATCAGGTAGCGGTCCTTGAAGGTACCCGGCTCCGATTCGTCGGCATTGCACACGAGGTAACGGGGTACGCCTTCGGGCTTGGCCAGGAAGCTCCACTTCATGCCGGTCGGAAAGCCGGCGCCGCCACGGCCGCGGAGGCCGCTTTTCTTCACTTCTTCCACAATGTCGGCCGGGGCCATTTTGAACGCCTTCTCCACGGCGGCATAGCCTCCGTGTTTCCGGTACGTATCGTAATAGCGGATCCCTTCTACATGTGCATGTTCCAGTAATAGTTTTCGACCCATATATTTTAAGTCAAAAGGCAAAAGTGAAAACCGGAAAGGTAGTCCCCTGCCGTTGTTTTAAATGGTACTTATTGTTGCGGACGATCATAATTGAACATCCAGTTGATTCCGTATTGATCGGTCAGCATGCCGAAGCGGGCACCCCAGAAGGTATCCTGCAGGGGCATGTTTACTTTTCCGTTTTGCGCCAGGGCCTGGAAAGCTGCTTCCTGCTCCGCTTCCGATGTAAAGTTCAGGCTCAGGTGCACTGCTCCGGACCCTTCCGGCCCGGCCTCCGGGAAACCCGAATCCGAAGCCATGAGCAGGGGCTGTCCCTGCACCAGCAGGTGTGCGTGGAGCACTTTGTCACCCTCCACCTTCGGCCCTTCCGCCGGGCTGTCGCTGTACCGGGACAGTTCCGACACTTCACCCCCCAGCGCGGCGGCATAAAAATGCAGCGCTTCCTCGCACTGCCCGTTGAACATGATATACGGTGTAGCGGTCATTCTTCAATTAAAATTTAAACTTCTATCAGTAGGAAGTTGATTCGTTGATCAGTTAACAAGTTGAAATAAAATCTCTAAAAACTTATCAACGGTTCAACTAGTCAACTTTTAACTTCTACCGGCCTTTTGCCTTCTCTATGGTACTCTCACCGCCTGCCGGGCCAGCAGCTTCCAGTCTTTTTTATCCTTTGCCCAAACCATCAGGATGTGCAGCTTCATCGGGCTGGTGGTTCCGTCGGGCTTTACCTCG
>DATAGL010000106.1:0-4752 GCA_036263755.1 Chitinophagaceae bacterium
CTTCACCCAGCCCAGCGCCGGCACCCTGGTGGAGGGCATTGAAGTGCTGGCCGCGCTGTTTCATCCCGAACTGTTCCCGCTTCCCCCACACAGCGCACACAAAGTGCTTCCGCTGGCAAAAACAAACGCCCATGCCCCTGCATGAAGAAAAAGGCTGCCCCCGCTGCGGGCGCACCTTCGAGTGCAAAAGCGGGAACATCGGCCAGTGCGGATGCACCGCTTTTTCCCTCAGCGCGGAAGAGCGGGTCTTCCTGGCGGAACGCTATGCCGACTGCCTATGCCCCGCCTGCCTGCACGAGCTGAAGCAGGGAACCGGATCCTTCACAGAAAAAGATTACGGCACATGATCACGATGATCACCGGCGGCGCCCGCAGCGGCAAGAGCCGCTATGCCCAGGAGGAAGCCCTCCGCCTGAGCGGGCACCCCCTGTACGTGGCCACGGCCCGGCGCTATAAAGACGACGAGGAGTTCGGTGCCCGCATTGCCCGGCACGAAGCGGAGCGCGATGGCCGCTGGGAAACCATAGAAGAGCAAACCGCCGTCAGCCGCCTTCCCCTGGCAGGCCGGGTGGTGGTGGTGGACTGCGTGACCCTCTGGCTGACCAACTTTTTTTCCCGGCACGGGTATGAAACAGAACCAAGCCTCCGGGAGTTCAAAGAGGAGATCGACCGCCTCCGGGAAACGGATGCCCGGCTTTTCATCATCACCAACGAGATCGGCATGGGGGTGCATGCGGAAACGGCAATCGGCCGCCGCTTCACCGACCTGCAGGGCTGGGCCAACCAGTACCTGGCCGCCTGCGCTGCCGAAGTGGTGCTGCTGGTGAGCGGCCTGCCCCTGACCGTTAAAAGAGCAGCCCTATGACCCGGGCTTATATGAACTGGAGCGGGGGAAAGGACTCTGCCCTCTGCCTCTACCGCGCCCGGCAGGAAAAGGACACCGACACCGGCTGTCTGCTCACCTCCGTGAACAGCGTGTACCACCGCATCTCCATGCACGGCGTGCGCCGGGAGCTGCTGGTGGCCCAGGCGGAAAGCATCGGCCTCCCGCTGCGCACGATGGAGCTGCCCGAATGGCCCGGCATGGCGGAATACGAAGCGATCCTCGACACTACCGTAGCACAACTGAAGGCCGAAGGGTACACACAGACCCTGTTCGGCGACATCTTCCTTGAGGACCTGAGGCGCTACCGCGAAAACCAACTGGCACGCACCGGGATCACCTGCCGTTTTCCCCTCTGGGGGGAAGACACGAGGGCCCTGATGGAAGAATTCATCGGTCTCGGATTCAAAGCCCTTGTGGTCTGCGTGAACGGCAACGTCCTGGATGCTTCGTTCTGCGGGCGCGAGCTGGACGCCTCCTTCCTGGAGGACCTGCCCGCAGCCGTCGACCCCTGCGGCGAGCGCGGCGAGTACCACACCTTCGTTTACGACGGGCCCCTTTTCCGCCACCCCGTTGCCTTCGAAAGGGGCGATCTCACCGAACGCACCTATCCTGCCCCGCAGGACACCGATGCGCCGGTACCTGTGTTCTATTTCCAGGACCTGCTGCCTGCGGAGTGAATGTGTCAATGGGTCAATGGGTGAATACTTAGGTAAATGGGAGGGTGGGTGAATGAATGTGCAGATGAATTGAGAATAACCCTTTGCGTCTTTGTGCATCTTAGCGTCTTTGCGTGCAACCCCTCTGCCGGAGGCAGAGAATATCGAACAAGGAATGACGAGTGAAGAATGATGAAGTATAAGCCGCCCGGTATAAACCAACGTACATCGTACACCGTACACCATAAATCGTGCATCAAATGAGCCTCTCCGAAACACTCCGCCATAAGATCGACCGCAAAACAAAACCGCCCGGCGCCCTCGGCCGCCTGGAGGAGATCGCGGTGCAGGTGGGCCTCATCCAGGGCACGGACCGGCCCGAACTGCGCCACCCGCACCTCATCGTATTTGCCGGCGATCACGGCATCGCAGCCACCGGGCTGGTGAACCCCTACCCGCAGGCCGTCACCGCCCAGATGGTGCGGAACTTTCTGCAGGGCGGGGCGGCCATCAACGTGTTCTGCCGGCAGCACGGCCTGCGCCTGCTGGTGGTGGATGCCGGCGTCTGTGCCGACTGGACGGAGGAAGAAACCGGGGAGCATTTTCTCTGCGAAAAGATCGGCTACGGCACGCGCAACTACCTGCTGGAGCCGGCCATGACCGCCGGGGAATGCAGCCTTGCCATCGAGCGGGGCCGGGCCATCCTCCGCAGGGTACACGGTCAGGGCTGCAATATCGTGGGCCTGGGCGAGATGGGCATAGGCAATACTTCATCGGCATCGCTGCTCATGCATTTCCTGACGGGACTCCCGCTGGATGCCTGCGTGGGCCGGGGCACCGGGGCCGACAACGGGCAGCTGGACCGCAAGCGGATCACCCTGGCCGAGGCGGCGGCCCGTCACCGCAGCGAGGCGCATGCCGACCGGCCGCTGGAGGTCCTGCGGCGGATCGGCGGCTTTGAGATCGCCATGATGGCGGGCGCCTGTCTGGAGGCCGCCGCCCTGGGCATGACCCTACTGGTGGACGGCTTTATTGCCACCGCGGCGCTGCTGGTGGCCCAAGCCATCGATCCTTCCGTGCTTTCGGCCTGCCTCTTTACCCATGTGTCGGGCGAGCAGGGACATGCCGCGCTGCTCCGCTACTTGGGTGCCGAACCGCTCCTGCAGCTGGGCCTGCGGCTGGGCGAAGGTACCGGGGCCGCCCTGGCCTTCCCGCTGGTACAGTCGGCCGTCTTATTTTTAAACGAAATGGCTTCCTTCGAGGAGGCCGGCGTATCCACCGCAACTCCATGAAAAGAGAACTCCGCATTTTTCTGACTGCCCTGATGTTCCTCACCCGCCTGCCGGTATACCGCTGGGCCGGGCATGAGCCCGAATACCTGCAGCGCTGCTCCAAGTACTTTCCGCTGGTAGGGGCCATCGTCGGTGCGCTTTCACTGGTGCCCTTTGCCCTGCTGTACCCGGCCGTGTCCCTGCCGCTGGCCGTGCTGGGCAGTCTCATTGCCTCGGTACTGACCACCGGCGCCTTCCACGAGGACGGGTTCGCTGATGTCTGCGACGCCTTCGGCGGGGGCTGGACCAAAGAAAAGATCCTCACCATCATGAAGGACAGCCGGCTGGGCACCTACGGGGTGGCGGGGCTGGTCTTCATCCTGGCGGCAAAGTTCCTCCTCCTGCACGACCTGGCGCGGCTGCTGCTGCCCGAAGGCCGGGGCCTTTTCGACGGCCCTTTTCTCCTGCTGGTCATCGCCGCCCATATGCTGAGCCGGCTGATGGCCGTTGCCGTGATCCAGTACGGCACCTACGTGTACCTCGATGATACGAGCAAGTCGAAACCCCTGGCTTCCGACCGCCTCCGGCCGGCCGAATTTTTGCTGGCTATTGGGCTCACTTTGCCGGCGCTGGCCGCCCTGCCGCTAATGATAGCGGTGACGCTGCCGATGGTTTTGGCTGCTGCGGCGCTGCTCTACCGTTATTTCCGCCGGTGGATCGGCGGCTATACCGGGGACTGCCTCGGGGCCATCCAGCAGGTGACGGAAATTCTGTTTTATCTGACCGTTTTATTCATATGGAACTATACCTGATCCGCCATACCACACCCGATGTAGCCAAAGGCACCTGTTACGGCCATGCCGACCTGGACATTACCTCCACCTTCACCGAGGAGCTCGCCTGCATCCGCCCGCACCTGCCGGAAGGACCGTTCGACCGCGTGTACAGCAGCCCCCTGCAGCGCTGCCGCAAGCTGGCCGAGCAGCTTTTCCCGGGATACGCCCTGCAGTTCGATGACCGCCTGAAGGAGCTGAACTGCGGCGACTGGGAGCTGCAGCCGTACGACGATATCGACCGGGCTGCCATGGACGCCTGGATGTCCGATTTTGTGAACGTGGTGATCCCCAACGGGGAAAGCTACCTGCAGCTCTATGAGCGGGTGGTGGACTTTTTCCGGTCGATGGAGCCGGCCGGCCGTGTAGCCATCGTTACGCATGCCGGCGTGGTGCGGAGCCTCCTCTCCTATTTTACGGATACGCCCCTGAAGGATTCGTTCAACACCTTTTCGCTGCGCTACGGGTGCACGGTGAAGGTGCAGGTAAGCCCGGAGGGCTATGCCTACGACATCCTGCATAACCCGCCCACCGAAAAAGAGCGGCACCGCCCCAGTTATTATTAAGGGTTATTTTTGCAGGCGATGGAAGTGAATATCAAGGACCTGCTGACCGTTACCTTTACGCTGTTCGCCATTATCGACATCATCGGGTCGATACCGATCCTCATTTCCCTGAAGAGCAAGATCGGCGCCATCCGCGAGGCGCGCGCCACGCTGATCTCGGGGGCCCTCATGGTGTTGTTCCTGTTCATCGGCGAGCCCTTCCTGAACATCCTGGGGTTGGACGTCGGCTCGTTTGCCGTGGGCGGTTCCATCGTGATCTTTATCCTCGGCCTCGAAATGGTGCTGGGTATGGAGCTGTTCAAAAGCGAGAAGGACGTCAGGGCTTCTACGGTAGTCCCCATCGCCTTCCCGCTGATCGCCGGCTCGGGCACCCTGACCACCATCATCTCCCTGAAGGCCAATTACAACCAGACTACCGTACTGCTGGCCATCCTGGTGAACCTCATCATCGTGTTCCTCGTGCTGAAGTCGCTGCGCTTTATCGAGCGGCTGCTGGGACCGGCCGGGCTGATTGCCGTACGCAAGTTTTTCGGGGTGATC
>DATAGL010000107.1:0-2926 GCA_036263755.1 Chitinophagaceae bacterium
AGGAAGGCCCCCTGCTGGATACAGTGGCCGAACTGCAGGCCCAATACCCCGGCTGCCACATCCGGGCCCTGGCCGCCGACCTGAGCATAAAAGAAAAAGCCATTCTTTTCGGCGAGTGGGTGCTGGGCCAGACCGACACCATTGACGTGCTGGTGAACAATGCCGGTACCTTCGTGCCCGGTAATATCTCCGAGGAGCCCGACGGCGCCCTGGAGCACATGCTGGGCGTGAACCTGATCAGTGCTTACCACACCACCCGGACAGTGCTGCCCCGCATGATCGCGCAGCAGCGGGGGCATATCTACACGATCTGTTCCATCGCCGCGCTGCATGCCTACCCGAACGGCGGGGCGTACGGCATTTCCAAATATGCCCTGCTGGGCTTTACGCGCAACCTCCGGCACGAGCTGAAGCCGCACGGCATCAAGGTAACCGCTGTCATCCCCGGCGCCGTGTACACCGATTCCTGGAAGGGCAGCGGCGTGCCCGAGAGCCGGATCATGGAAGCCGAAGACCTCGCCCGTATGATCTATGCCGCCAGCCAGCTGTCGCCCCAGGCGGTTGTGGAAGACATCGTGCTGCGCCCCCAGCTGGGCGATCTCTGACCATTGGCCCGCTGCAACCCCCGCTGGTCCGCAGCAAAGAAGGATGCCATCCGATCCGGACTTAACTTGCCGTATGCTGCTGCGCCTCTTCACCTTATTGCTCGTGCTGGCCGGAACGGCCGGGCCCCTGCAGGGACAGTCCCGCGTGGAGCCGGTGCTGCCGGCCCGGATTGAAGCCGGGGCTCCGTTCCAGCTGCAGTTCCTGGCGGAGAACATGCCGGAGAGCGCGCAGCCCCTGCCACCCAGCTGGAACGGGCTGCTGCTGGTGTCGGGCCCGCGCCTGTACAAAGGCACGCGTCAAACGACGGGCGGTCCCAGAACCGTAGTGAATTACACCTACACCCTTATTGCCCCGCGCAAAGGCGTTTACCGCATCGGGTCCTTTTCCCTCCTGTCGGCGGAACGGAATGTCTCCACGCTGCCCATTTCCCTGACGGTGGTGGATGCAAACACTGCTTCCCCGGTACCAACGGAGCAGTTGGGTGCCAACCTGTACGGCCCGCCCGCAGGCGATGCGGAGGCTTTTTACCGCGAACAGCTGTTCCTGCGCGTGGAAGTAGACCGGCGCACCGTGTATCCCGGTCAGCCCGTGGTGGCTACCTATAAAATTTATTCCCGGCTGCCTTCCGTGTCGCAGATGCTCAAAAGCCCCGGCTTCTATGGCTTCGACGTGGTGGAGATGATCAGCCTGAACGAGCAGCCCGAGGGCATGGAGGTTGTCAACGGGCAAACGTTTCATACCACGGTCCTGCGTAAGGCGCAGCTTTACCCGGCCCGGTCCGGAATGCTGGAAGTGGATCCTATTTACGTGGCTTCCTCTATCAGTTTCCTGGATTCGGTTACGGGCGAGCCCCTGCCCGAAGTACAGCGGCAGCTGGAGTCGGCACCGGTGCCGGTGCGTGTTCGCGAACTGCCCGCCGAAAACAGGCCCGCAGGCTTTTCGGGTGCAACCGGGAAGTTTACCGTGTCGGCGCGGCTGCTGCACGACAACCTGCGGCAGCAGGAGGCGGGGCGTTTGCTGGTGACCGTGGGGGGTGCGGGCAACTTCCTGCAGCTGCAACCACCCGAGGTGCCGTGGCCCGCCGGCGTGGAAGCCTTCCCCCCGGCGATTACCGACCGCCTCAAGCGCAACACGGTGCCGGTGACCGGCCAGCGCACGTTTACTTTCTCCTTTGTGGCCGACCGGCCCGGTGCGTATGCGATTCCCCCGGTGCGGCTCTCTTTCTTCGATCCGGAAACCGCTGCGTACCAAACGCTGCAGACCGATACCCTGCGTTTCCAGGTGCGTGCGGGCGGAGTGCCCGCTCCTGCGTCCGGAAAGGGAAGGACGGGCGGCTCAGGGCCTGCAGGATGGCTGATCGCACTGGGCCTGCTGGTATTGCTGGGGGTTGTCGTTTGGCTGCTGCGCTCCCGGAAAAAGCGGCCGGCGCCTGCGCCCGTGGTGAACACCGAACCACAGACAGATTACCCGGCTGCGATCCGAGCCCTGTCCGCTGCCGGCGGAGCGCAAACCGCGGCGGCACTGGAAGCGCTCCTGCACCGGTATGCGCGCGCGCGCTGGCGCCTGCAGGGCAACGGACCGCTGGCTGCTCAGCTGGCACAGGCAGGGGTCCCGGAGGGGGAAGTACAGGAATGGAAAGCGGTGCTGGAAGGGTGCCAGCGGATGGCATACGGCGACGGCGGCGTGGACCTGGAAGCCCTTAAGGAACGCGCGGTGCGGCTCGTCTCAGGGGCCTAGCTATTCGGCGTATTTATAGCCTACGCCGCGCACGGAATGAAAATATTTCGGGTTGCGGCTGTCCTCCTCAAAATACTTGCGGAAATTCAGGATGAAGTTATCGATCGTGCGGGTGGTGGGGTACACGTTGTAGCCCCAGACCGATTGCAGGATCTTTTCGCGGGGCACCACTTCGTTGCGGTTTTCGATCAGCAGTTTCAGGAGCATGCTTTCTTTTTTACTGAGCTCGATCCGCTCCCCGCGTGCCGTCACCGCCAGCTGCGCCCTGAAATCGACGGTATGGCCTCCAAACGAATACGTATCTCCCACAGTGCTTTTATCCTGCAGCTTCTGGTTCTTCTCGATCAGCTTGTGCACCCGCAGCAGCAGCTCCTCCAGGTTAAAAGGCTTGGTGAGGTAGTCATCCGCCCCTTTCTTCAGGCCGAGCACGCGGTCGGTGCCGGTGTTCTTGGCGCTCAGGATAAGGATGGGCACTTCGTTGTTGGTGATGCGGATGTTCTGGGTGACCTGGAAGCCGTCGATCTCCGGAAGCATAACGTCCAGGATGATGAGGTCGAAGTACTCGTTCTGGACGGCACGCATG
>DATAGL010000108.1:0-5429 GCA_036263755.1 Chitinophagaceae bacterium
CCTACCATTCACCCATTCACCCATTGACTCATTCACCCCGAAAAAGCCGCTCGCCAGAGCGGCTTTTTCCTGTACATTTGCCGCCCTCATCTTTATAAAAACACCTGTGTTTATGGATCCGAAGTATATCCAAAAGATCGCTGAAAAACTGGGCCTGACCCTGAAGCAGCTGAATAACATTCACCAGCTGGTCAGCGAAGGCGCCACCATCCCTTTCATGGCGCGTTACCGCAAGGAAGCCACCGGCAACCTCGATGAAGTGGTCATCGGCAACGTGGTGGAGGAAATATCCTATTTCTCCGAACTGCAGAAGCGCAAGGAAACCGTGCTCAATACCATTGAAGGACTGGGCAAGCTCACGCCCGAGCTGAAACAACGGATCGATGACTGCTACGAAGCTACCGTGCTGGAAGACATTTACCTTCCCTACAAACCCAAGCGCAAGACCCGCGCCAGCCAGGCCATCGAAAAGGGACTGGAGCCGTTGGCTACGCTGTTGTTTGAACAGGGAGAGGTGAACCCCGAAGAAGAAGCGGCGCGTTATATAAAGGAAGATGTGAAAGATACCAAAGAAGCCCTTCAGGGCGCCCGCGATATTATTGCCGAGCGCGTGGCCGAGCACGAACAGGCCCGCAACAAGATCCGGCAGCTCTTTACCGAAACGGCGCATGTCACCGCCAAGGTTTTTGCCACCAAGAAAGATGAGGCGGAAGCCCAGAAGTACCGGGATTATTTCGAGTTCAACGAGCCGCTTTCCAAATGTCCCTCGCACCGGATCCTGGCCATCCGGCGCGGGGAAAAGGAAGGCTACCTGGCCATGGACCTTTCCATTGAAAAAGAAACCGCCGTGGAAGAGCTGAACCGGATTTTCCTGAAGAACAGCGGACCTGCCGCTGCAGAGGTAAAGAAGGCTATCGAAGACAGTTATACGCGCCTGCTGAAGCTGTCCATCGAGAATGAATACCGGCACAGCAGCAAGGACAAGGCCGATGAAGAGGCGATCCATGTTTTTGCCGAAAACCTGCGGCAGCTGCTCCTGGCTTCACCGCTGGGTTCCCGCAGGGTGCTGGCACTCGATCCGGGTTACCGTACGGGCTGCAAGCTCGTTTGCCTGGATGCACAGGGTAACCTGGTTTACAATACCGCCATCTATCCGCACCCGCCGCAAAACCAGCAGGCGGAAAGCGTGGCCATGCTGAAGCACCTCGTGGAAAAATACGGCATTGAAGCCATCGGCATCGGCAACGGTACGGCCGGCCGTGAAACCGAGCAGCTGGTGCGGGGAATCGATTTTGGCCGCCATATTTCCGTGTTCTCGGTAAACGAAAGCGGGGCTTCCATTTATTCCGCTTCCGAAGTGGCACGTGAGGAATTCCCCGACCAGGATGTAACGGTCCGCGGAGCCGTTTCCATCGGCCGCCGGCTGCTGGACCCGCTGAGTGAGCTGGTGAAGATCGATCCGAAATCCATTGGTGTGGGTCAATACCAGCACGACGTGAACCAGGTAAAGCTGAAAGCAGCCCTGGATCGCGTAGTGGAGAGTGCGGTGAACTTTGTAGGAGTGGACGTCAATACGGCTTCCAAGCACCTGCTTCAGTATGTATCGGGTATTACCGCATCGCTGGCTAAAAATATCGTGGAATACCGGGCGCAGAACGGCCCGTTCAAAAGCCGCGACGAGCTGAAAAAAGTACCGCTGATGGGTCCCAAAACCTTTGAGCAGTGCGCCGGATTTCTCCGGATCCCTGGGGCCGCGAATCCGCTGGACAATTCTTCCGTGCACCCGGAAAGCTACCACGTGGTGCAGGCCATGGCCGCCGATATGCAGGCTTCGCTGGAAGAGCTGATCAAAAAAAGCGAGCTCCGGAAAAGCATCAACCGGAAAAAATACATTTCCGAAAAAGTGGGCGAATTCACCATCGAAGATATCCTGAAAGAACTGGAAAAGCCGGGACGCGATCCACGTTCTCAGATCGAAGAGTTCCGGTTCGATGAAACGATCAAAAGCATTGAAGACGTGAAGCCGGGCATGCAGGTGCCGGGTATCGTGACCAACATCACCGCCTTCGGGGTGTTCGTGGACATCGGTGTAAAGCAGGACGGGCTCGTACACGTTTCCCAGCTGAGCAACAAATTTGTGACGGACCCGAACGAAGTGGTCAAGCTGCAGCAAAAGGTTCTGGTGACGGTGACCGAAGTGGATGTTTCCCGAAAGCGGATTGCTTTATCCATGAAAGACGCCCGAAGTGCCCGGCCGGAAGGAACCGGATCCAGGAGGGAGGACCGCAGGGAAGATCGCCGTGGCGGCGGCAACGGAAAGCCCGTACAGAAAGCGGCGCCGCTGAATCCTTTCCAGAGCAAGCTGATGGAACTGAAAAAGAAATTCAACGATTAACAAAAGAAAAAGCCTCTGCACAGCGGAGGCTTTTTCTTTTATAAGGTTAAGCTGGCGCCCAGACCGAAAAGCCGGTTTTCATATTCATTGCTCCACTTTTCAGTGATATGATCATCATTCCGCAGGTTGGCGAACATTTGTAATTCTTTACCCTTTTTTGATAGAGTGGTAAAGGAAAGGAAACCACTGTTCACGCCAAACTTGCGGAGCCTAAATTCGTAAGTTAATCCTCTGTTCTCTTTAGTAACCCCTTTGCTGTACATGCAATAAATGCCCGCCTTCCATTTTCTGTAACGGAGGGTATGCGTCCAGCCACCCGTCCAGTAACCTTCCGGCCAGTAAGTGGCCTCCCTGTAATCACCGGCGCCAACCTTGCTCACCTTTGATTTTCTGTAATTCGCATGGAGGTGGGTGGTCCACGCAAAAGGTGCAGATTGTAAAATTCGTCCGGTCAGCGCAATACGGTGCGCATTGCTGGCATGCCAGTATTTCCATATGGATTCATCCTGAGGCGAAGTGCCCGACAGTCCGGGCCAATCGTGGAAGTTGAATTCCATAAACTGGTGGCTCCAATGATAGGAGAGGGTCAGCCGGGATTTCATCAGTTGTAATTGCGCACCGATGGATGCGTGGCTATTTCCGGATACAGCGCCTTGCCAGGGGGTATTGGGCAGATCAGGCCGAACGGGAATATGGGTTTCTATTTCCTGGTAATCCAGGCCCTGCATGACCATGTTTCGTTCCCTGTAGATCGTCACTGCTGCATAGGAGGCATACAGGTGCAAGCCGTTTCCTGTGCCGGAATCGTTCAAGGCAGTGAGCTTTAGTGCAGCAAAAGGATACAGCCGTTTTTTGTGGCTGTCCGCAAGATCAGCCTGAAAGCCAAGGGTAAGGTATGCTTTACCGGGCAGCTCAAGGTCGGCAGAAGGGGTAACATAGATACGGGGGGTCCGTAATTCCTTTACGTGCTGCTCATAATTTGGGCTGACGGGTAAAAGTATGCCGCTTCTGATTTCTTCCCCAGGGTAATGTGGTGCGGCCCAGAAAAGGTCCAGGCCGGGCTTCAAATGATACTGCCCTGCCTGTACTTCAGTACGGAAGGAATTGCGGATCTGGATCGTTTTAAAACGGCTTTCCCTCATTTTCGTTGTATCTGAGGTAGCAAATGGTGAGGATAGGTGACTGTTCTCCTGCTGCCGCAGTTTGTAGTGATCGTAGGAGAGGGCCAGTTCATTGCGGAACCGTTTGCGCCAAACCGCATTCCACTGTAAAGAACCGTTCACTACCCGTTCCTTGGCCCGGTGTTGAACATTTCCGGGAGTGAAGATTTCGGTACTGCCTGAAAAACGGTATTGCTGAGGGCTGCCCAATACCTGCAACCGGACACCATTGCCTCCTTTCCCCTTCCAGCCGGCATGGGCCTGCACGCGCAACCGGTCCAGATGCGGAGGAATAATGTGTGTATACGCATAATAGCCATACCGGGCTTCGCGCTGGTAATCGACCGTGGCCCCTGCATAATAGGCACCGGCCTGCCCACCGGCAGTCATTCCATAGTGATGAAAGAGCCCGTTCTTTATCCTCAAAAATTGATCCGGTGTGTTGGTGAACCGGGCATCGGTTAGCGCACTTTGGCCAAATAAACGGAAGCCGGACCGGCTCGTATTTCCTGCATGGGTACGGATGACCACCACGGACCGTAAGGGACCCGTGCCGCTCAGTACAGCCGGAGCACCCTGGATCAACGTAAGGGATTCCACGTCGCGGATGGAAACCGCATCCGGGTCGATAACGGGATTGCCATCCACTACATAAAGCGGGGGATTCTTTTCCATCATGCTTCCCTGAAAATGCACTTCAATAACATCCGTTATCCGGGTGAAGGGAAGCAGTTCCAGGTCCGCACCTTTTATGGTGACGGTTTGAAGGGTATTTCCGGACAGCTTTAGTCTTCCCAGGTTCCATTCGGTAGAATCCTGGGCGTTCAGGAAAAATGCAGGGGTTAATAGAACGAAAAGAAAAAGCAGGTACTGTTTCATAGTAGCCGGAGGTTGGTTTTGGCAGAGCAAATGTATAAAAGGAATACAGCATTCGTCTGCAGCATTTCAGCTCTTTAAATAATAGGAAAAGCCTCCGGAAACCGGAGGCTTTTCCTATTACAATTGGACCGAAACGCCAGCTGCAAAATACCTTTTGCCTTCCTGCCACTGAAAGTAACGGCCGGATGCCGGGTTTCGGGTACTGAGGTAACATTCAGCCTGCTGCTTCCGGAATTTGAGCGCGTAAGCGACATAAGCGGAATGCAGCAACAATTCTTTTTTTGTTTCCGGGTTTCCTGCCGGCAGCGAAACCGTAGGCCGGTTCCAGTTGTACAACACGTTGATGCCGGCACTGAACGGTCCGGCCAGGATCCGGTTTGTCCAGCCACCGGTCCAGGCATTTTTCGGATTCGTGGAAGAGCCGGGCAGGGTACCCCCGGCAACGATTCTCGTCCGCTGCATCAGGGTATACAATCCGCTTTCGAGTACGACCTCTTTACGGTCTATAAGCTTAGCGTTCAGACCGATGCGGTGACGGATAATATGGAGATCTGCCCGGTATCCTACGGTAGGAAAACCAGGAGCGGGTGGTCCGAATTCTAGGGCTTTGATCTTCCGGTGGTCCCATTGATAGTCCCATCCCAGCCGGCCGTGGAACCAGGTATTCCGGAGTCCCGCCTGGGCCGCAAAGTTACCCTTGTAGCCACCGGCCACGGTTAGCACCGGAAAATTAGGGCCGGTTACCGGATTGGCCACCTCGATAGGCGGATGGTCCCCGTCCTGCAGAAGAATATTGCCTACATTGTACACATTCGCAGCCGCATACGATCCGAAAAAGCGCAGGTCCCAATCCGAAGAATCCTTTGCTGTATTCCAGGGTGCGATCATTGCGGTGGTAAAGGGATACCAGCGCTGTTGCACCCCCCTGGACCAGTCAGAAACCACACCGCCGGTCCATTCCACCTGACGCCCGTAACGCAGGGTAAAGCTGGGGG
>DATAGL010000109.1:0-1524 GCA_036263755.1 Chitinophagaceae bacterium
GGCCGGCAGCAGGTGGCTGTTGACTGATGTGGCGGCGGCCAGGTTGGACAGGGCAGTATTGGCCCCGCCGGAGGTAGCTCCGCCGAGGGCCTGCCAGCCGGAGCGGTAGTAGTAGAATCCGGGTGTGCCGTCGGTCTGGAAAATAAGCAGGCCCGTGGCGGGGGAAGGGATGGCATTGCGCTGGGCCATGGTCATGCGGGGAATCAGGAGGCCCTTGGTGGTGGAGCGGATTTCCAAAATCGAAGAAGCCCCGGGCGCCGTGGTGCCGATGCCTACCGAGCCGGTGGAAGGAAAGGTGTTCTGCGCAGAGGAGTACAGGGACAAAGCAGTCAGTCCTGCAAAGAGTAAAGCTTTTTGCATAAAAAAGGTTTTGAAGTGAAGGGCGGGTACGATTGACTCTTTAAGGCTGGAAAGTGTATCCGGGGTGCAGATAAACGGAGCGTTGGCCGGCAGAAGGCCGCTGGCTGGAGAAAGGTACAAAATCAAATGAATATTCGCAGAATAAGGCCGTTTATATTCCGGCTAATAAAGCGGTTCTTCCGGAAAGCGGGAACCAAGAGGCTGGTGATGTTTCCTGCTGCCGGTTTATTACCTTCCGGCCATGGTAGACATCCTGCAGGTACACCACCTGGCCATCATCTGCTCCGACTATGCCCGCTCCAAAGCGTTTTATACGGAAGTGCTCGGGCTGACCATCCTTCGGGAAACCTACAGGGCCGAGCGGCAGTCGTACAAGCTGGACCTCGCACTGAACGGCCGGTACCTGATCGAGCTGTTTTCCTTCCCCGACCCGCCCGGGCGCCTGTCCCGGCCGGAAGGCAGGGGCCTGCGGCACCTGGCGTTTGAAGTGGAGAATATAGATGCAACAGTACGCCGGCTGGCGGAGCTGGGCATTGAAGCCGAGCCCGTACGAATAGACGCGCTGACCGGCAAGGCCTTTACCTTCATTGCCGACCCGGACGGGCTGCCGCTGGAGTTTTATGAAAGGTAGGCCGGGGCGGCCGGTTGAGAAAAACGGCAGCGGGTCATTCTGCCTGACGGCAGCGGATAAAAATTCAGCCGTTTGATGCCGGCCCTTTTGCAGGACCTGGCCGGCCCGGCGGCGGGCTCCTCACCGTATTCAAAAGGGCCGGCAACAGGCGCATCCGGCAGAACGGCCCTCTAAAAATTCGCTGTGCCCGAAGGGTAGGGCACTTGGACAGAAGGCCTTATCTTTATTGCCGTGTGTACGGGTACCTATTCTATGTTTTTACCACCTGATCCCACCGCTCTGCCGGTACATTGAAAAACCATCCTTACTTTTTCTGACGAAGCAATGCCGCTTTCCGCCCTTCGTATGCGGACAGCCATTCTGTTTTTAGCCGGGAACTGTATCCTGTAACCAAAATAAGAGCTGATGTACTCGACGCGCTTTACCCTCCTTCTCCTGCTGATCCTTTTAATTCCCTTTGGCTTGCGGTTCCTCGGGATCATCGAACTGTATCCCGCGGTACTGATGCCCCTGGGGGTGGGGACGACAAAAGC
>DATAGL010000110.1:0-2556 GCA_036263755.1 Chitinophagaceae bacterium
AGGAAGGCATCCCCGTTCGATGGTCCGCTTCCGGATGCTCAGAATTCATTGTGGTTGTCGCCTTTTCCCTGCTCGTTCAGCGACTGGATGTCGATCACGAAGCGGTAGCGCACATCGCCTTTCAGCATCCGCTCATAGGCGCTGTTGATCTGCTGGATGTTGATCACCTCCACATCCGAGGTAATGCCGTGCTCGGCGCAATAGTCCAGCATTTCCTGGGTTTCGCGGATGCCGCCGATAAGGGAACCGCCGATGCTGCGCCGGTTGAAAATGAGGTTAAAGGCCGGGATTTGGGCCGGTGCCGGAGGGGCGCCCACGCAGATCATCACCCCATTGGTGCGGAGCATGGATAAGTAGGTATTGTAATCGTGCGGTGCCGATACCGTGTCGATGATAAAGTCGAAATAATTGTTCAAGCCCTTCAGCGCTTCGGCACTGGAAGTGAGGGCAAACCGGTGCGCCCCGAGCCGGCGCGCGTCCTCTTCCTTGGAGGGCGAGGTGCTGAGCATCGTGACTTCCGCCCCGAACGAAACGGCGAATTTCACGGCCATGTGACCCAGTCCGCCCAGGCCGAGTACGCCTACTTTATGACCGGCACCCACTTTCCAGTACCGCAGGGGGGAGTAGGTGGTAATGCCGGCGCAGAGCAGCGGGGCCACCCCTTCCAGGGAGAGCTGCTCCGATACGCGGAGCACAAAGGCCTCATCGGTCACGATCAGGTTCGAATAGCCGCCGTAGGCCGGCTGGCCCGACGTTCGCTCCCGGCTGTTGTAGGTGCCCGTAAACCCTTCCTCGCAGTATTGTTCCTGTCCTTCCCGGCAGGACTGGCAGCTGCGGCAGGAATCAATCATACAGCCAACCCCGGCCAGGTCGCCTTCCCGGAAATTCGTTACCTCCGCACCCACACGGCGCACGCGGCCAACGATCTCGTGGCCCGGCACCATCGGGAATAGGGCTCCGCCCCATTCATCCCGCACCTGGTGCAGGTCGGAATGGCAGACGCCGCAATATAAAATCTCGATCTCTACATCTTTGGGGCCCGGTTCGCGCCGGTTAAATTCAAAAGGAGCCAGCGGAATACCGGCCGCCTGGGCCGCATAGCCTTTCGTTGGAGTCATAAGTCTGGGTTTAATTGGTTAACGTTTGGAGGTGATGCAGGGTTCATGCAGGTGGCGTTCACGGGTTCATTGTTCACTTGTTCCATTGTTCACGGGTTCCATATCGAGTTTGCCGGTTGGCAGGTTTGCTTGTTTGCGGTTATTCATCAGCACCGGGGCCCGCTGCGGCAGCCAGGTGCGGAAACCTATCCCATTCGGCCGTCCGCCGGTTCGCAACAGGAGAAAGTAACCTGCAAGTACGGTGCCGCGAATGAGGCCTCATCCGCTGGCCGGCATCAGCGCCTTCCCCTGCCCGCAAATACCCTTGCACTCAAACAAAGCCGTACACTTGTATATTGAGCATTAAATATTGAATATTTTCCACCCTTCGCCTTTCTCTGATCGATATTATTCAATCGAGATTCCTTATTCCATCGGCTGCGTCGTCCAGTGGTTCCCGCTGCGGGCAATGAGGGCTTCGGCGTCTTCCGGTCCCCAGGAACCGGCGGCATAATTGGGGAAGTCCACCGGCGGCTTCGACTGCCAGACCTCCATGATGGGCGTGATCACCTGCCAGGCGGCCTCCACCTGGTCGGCCCGCATGAACAGCATCGCTTCTCCCTGGATGACATCCAGCAGCAGGGTTTCATAGGCTTCCGGCTGCTCGTCGGTACCCTGGTTGTAAGAGTCGAACACCATGTCCACGGGCTTCAGCGTCATGTGCGGGCCGGGCTGCTTGGCCTGGAAGCGCAGGCGGATGTCGAGCTTGGGACTGATGTTGATGATAAGCCGGTTGGCCCGCCAGCTTTCGGCGGCCTCCCGCGGGAAGGCGTAATGCGGGGCCGACTTGAACTGCACGGCAATGTGGGTGCTTTTTTCGCCCAGGGCCTTGCCCGTGCGTACATAAAAAGGAACGCCGTTCCAGCGCCAGTTGTCCACAAAGAAGCGTACGGCGGCATAAGTTTCTACGGCCGACTCGGGATGCACCCCTTTGGCTTTACGGTAGGCCGTCACCTTCTCCCCTTCGATCCAGCCCCCGTTGTACTGGCCGCGCACGGCGTTCTGGTGCACTTCGTCCTTGTCGAGGCAGCGGAGCGCACGCAGGACCTCGGCTTTCTTGTTGCGCACCTCATCGGCCTGAAAGGAGATCGGCGCTTCCATGGCCACCATGCACAGCAGCTGGAGCATATGGTTCTGCACCATGTCGCGCAGGGCGCCCGACTGCTCGTAATAGCCGCCCCGGTCCTCCACGGTTACCGATTCGGTGGCCGTGATCTGTACGTGGTCGATATAGCGGTTGTTCCAGACCGGCTCAAAGAGGGCGTTGGCGAAGCGGAACGCCAGGATGTTCTGTACGGTATCCTTACCCAGGAAATGATCGATGCGGTAGATCTGCTCCTCGCGGAACAGCTGCTGCAGCTCGCTGTTGAGGGCGCGGGCAGAAGCCAGATCGTGGCCG
>DATAGL010000111.1:0-1611 GCA_036263755.1 Chitinophagaceae bacterium
GGTCAGGATGACCGATACGACGGTAGACAATACCGGCCGCTCAATAAATTTCTGGAGCATGATGGAATCATTTTAGGTCAGGTCACAAAAAGAGAGTCGGAGCACAGAAGCTTACAGCGGCTGTGCTTTCCGCAGTGAGTCGGCAGAAAGGGGCAGGGGCTGGATCACGGTTCCTTCGCGGAGGCGGTCCAGTCCCGAGAACACGATGCGGTCGCCGGACTGCACGCCTTTCTGCACGAGGTAATAATTGCCCGAGCGGCCGGCCACGGTCAGCGGAGTGCTCACCACCTTATTGCTGTCGGCCACTTTGAATACAAAAACCTTGTCCTGTAATTCATACGTGGCTTCCTGCGGTACGGCGAGGGCTGCGGGCAGCTGCAGCGGCAGGCGCACCTTGCCGGTGTTGCCGGAGCGGAGCCCGCCGCCGGTATTCGGGAAAGCCGCACGGAAAGTGATGGAGCCGGT
Source organism: Chitinophagaceae bacterium (assembly GCA_036263755.1). Lineage (GTDB taxonomy): Bacteria > Bacteroidota > Bacteroidia > Chitinophagales > Chitinophagaceae > Flavisolibacter. The sequence continues at coordinate 466 of DATAGL010000111.1, forward strand.
GGCGCCATCGAACTGGCCGGAGACCACTTCCACTTTTCCTTTCTGGGGAAAGAGGGAGCCGTCAGGCAGCAGCAGCTCAACCGGGGGCATCGCCTTTACCTTGGCTTCGATGGTGGCGCCGGGGTACTGCTCCTTGAAGCGCATGAAATCGTTTTCACTCAGGGAGAAGTAGGCATACACGGTCCGGATCTCCGATAGCAGCGTCAGGGGTTCGGGCGTACCCAGGCCGACGAGGCTTCCGGTGCGGTAGGGGATCCGGCCGATGTAGCCGTCGGCCGGGGCCTTGATGGTCGTGTATCCGAGGTTGATCTCGGCGCTGCGCACGGCCGCCTGTGCCTGGGCCACGGAAGCGACGGCAGCCTGCTGGGCAGCCTGCGCGCTTTTCAGCTGGATATCCGACACCACGTTGTTCTGTACCAGCGGGGCGATCTTCGATACGTTGATCTGGGCGGTGACCAGCTGGGCGCGGGCGGCGGCCAGCGCGGCGCGGGCCTGGTTCAGCTGTTCGCGGTAAGGGCGGTCGTTGACGCGGAACAGCACCTGTCCGCGGCGTACGGGTGCGCCTTCATCAACGTAAATCTGTTCCAGGGTACCTTCCACCTGGGGACGAATCTCGATATCCTTGGTGCCTTCCAGCGAGGCGGAATATTCCTGGTACACGGTGGCCGGTGTCTGGGTCAGGGTAAGCACGGGCAGGGCAGGAGCCAGGGCGGCGGTTTCTCCGCTTTCGGCTGAGGAGGAACTGCAGGCGCTGAGGGCATAGGCGGTCAGCAGCAGCAGGAGCGGAACAATGCGTCCGGTTCGTACGTTGGTTTGGTGCATAGCAGTGGTTTAAAGGGAAGGGGGCTTCCCGGTGAACAAATAATAGGTACGGGCCGGTCCGGTGTGGCTAAACAGGATTAGTATTCCTAACACCGTTAGCCGATCATGGAAAAAAATTATTGCTCCAGGTTGCGGATAAAACCGCTGACGGCATCATCAAGTACCATCTTGTTCAGTTCATTCGACACATCGGAGTTTCCCATGATCTTGATGGATACCAGTCCATGCAGGATCGACCAGAGGGTATGGTATTTCAGGCAGGCATTCACGGAAGTTTTCCGGGTGGCCGTCAGGGCCTCGAGGATCGGGGCTTCCATCAGGGTG
>DATAGL010000112.1:0-2768 GCA_036263755.1 Chitinophagaceae bacterium
CGTAAGCCATTGAACACGGAAACCTCCAGAGAAGTGTTGGCCAATATATTATTATTGATGTTTTTGGCCTCTTGTCTTTCAATATCAAAAACCGGGTTGCCGAACTTGGAGGTATTGGGATTGATGGGGTTGTAGAAGCCATAATTCCCGTTGCCATCTTTGATCTGGTTGGTCGACTTGTTGCCGCTGTCCAGGGTGGGCGGATTGACAATCAGGTTTAAAAGGCCGCCCGTACCCAGGGGCGTATTGGCATCCTGGTAGGCATATTTAATGCTGGTAGCGGATTTCAGCCAGGAAGCAGCTTGGTAATCCAGGTTCAGTGCGGTGGTGAATCGCTTAAAGAACGAACCCAGTACGATCCCTTTCTGGTTGTAATACCCGAAGGAGGCGGCGGTTTGCACCTTATCGCTGCCGCCCCTGATCCCTACACTGTAATTCTGCGTCAGCCCGGTACGATACAGGGCATCCTGCCAGTCTACCGTATTCAATGCATTCGGATTTTTCCAGGCCGGGAAACCGACATATGTGGGTGTCGTTGGCTGGGTTGCTTCAATTTCATTCGACAAGGCAGCAAACTGCTGCGCATTCAGAAGCTCATACTTTTTAGGCCTTGTTTGATACGCATTATAGGCATCCACAGAAACCTGAACCCTGTTTTTCAACCCGCGCTTGGTCGTGATGATCACGACCCCGTTGGCCGCCCGCACCCCGTAAATGGCGGTGGCGGAGGCGTCCTTCAGTACGTCGATGGACGCAATATCATTCGGATTGATGTTGTTGATGCCGCCGGTTGTAGGGTACCCGTCGATCACAAACAAGGGGTTATTGCCGCCGGCCGCCAGGCTGCCGATGCCCCGGATCAACACGGAGACATTACCACCGGGAGCCGCATCATTGTTTACAATCTGTACCCCGGAGGCCCGGCCTTGCAGGGCCTGCGTGGCCGAAACAACAGGCACTTTCTCGATGGTAGCCGCACTTACGGAACTGATCGAGCCGGTCAGATCCCTGCGCCGGGAAGTACCATAACCCACGACCACCACTTCATTCATCTGCTGCGTGGTGGCCTGAAGCTGCACCTCGATGGATGTACGGTTGTTGACCCGCACTTCCTGCGAAGCGTAACCGACAGCACTCAGTACCAGGATGGCATTGGGGGCGGCAGAAATGGAAAAACGCCCCTCCTCGTCGGTCTGCGTGGCGGCAGACGTTCCTTTTACCAGGACGGTCACATTGGCCAGGGCCGAATCGCCGCTGGTAACCCTGCCCTGTACCTGAGTTTGCGCGAAGAGAAGCGGGGAAGTAAGCAGCAGCAGCAAAACGAGGAGGAAGCTCTTCCCGTTTCGCTGGCTTTGTGTACCTGAAGGAAACCTCCTGAACAGCAAGCATTGTCTCATAACAGTCTGAAGTTTTTTTAAATGACAGGTCGTTGCTCAAACCTTGGCGGTATTGAGTGAAACGGGTGCCGGGTTAAAACATATCTATTCATTCCATGGGAGCGGTTACCGGTGTGTTTGCATGAAGGGGTCCGGATGTGACCAAGGGGCGCTGAACCATGGAGTTAGCGACCATCAGTAAAGGGTTTCACGGGATGAGTGAGCAAAGGGGTACGCCTCAATGAAACGGTCATTGAGGTCAGCGAACAGGACGGGGCAGCGGGTGCCGGCAGGGTCAGCCTTTCTTTTGCGAGAAGCTGTTTTCCCCCTTTCTTTCTGCCGGGCTGTATCGGAGTCCTCCATCCCTCAGACTTGTTGCCGGCCGGGACAGCGCACTGCCCGGTAATGCCGATACCGGCCTTATCAAGGCAATATGCCGGTGGGTGCGTCCTTCTGCCTCCCGAATCCAATCTCCAAAAGTTATAAGGGTTACTTTGCGCATCTTTTGCACAGGAACAGGACAAGAGCAACATCGTTTCCAGATACGACCCGAAAGGCATAAAGCAACCGTACTTATTGATATCAATTATAACATTAATAAAACAGGAAACCCTAATCCTGCTAAAAAGCGATCATCATTGGATAAATATGGATCAGAATGATGGGATATTGCCTGGAACGGTAAACGGTTGCAAGGCACCCGGCCAAGGTGCTTTTGAAAAGGGATGAGCCTTCCCGATGCCAGGACTAATTTTTTCCGCGTAATGCTAAAACGTTTAAGTTCCCGGATGAAGGAAAAAGAAGTCTTTTGGTGAAGCGAGGGGGTGCTTTACGGAGCACAGGGCTTTACCGCCTGCGCCGGGCCTTGTTACAAAAGTTCAAGACCAGGCTTTGGGCTCCATACACTCCACTGTTGGGCAATTATCCGTCTATGAAACGGGCATTGCTTATCCCGCCGGTCATGCTGCGGATGGTTTTGCCGGCTGAACGGGTGTCCGCTTATTCAGGGAAGTAAGCAGGCACCCGGAGGCAGGCTTTCACATGCAGCGAACGCGACAGCGGCCAAGGCCGGGACCGGTGCGAAGCAAGGGGAAAAAGGTGGCAGGGTGCATTCCTAGCGGTCCCCGGCCATCCCCATGGTCCATGATCAGAACCATTTCCGCCGAAGCGTTCGTCGATGGAAGACTTGTTTTCCGTATTCTGTAGTCTCCCCAGAAAGTAAAGCAGGAGTCTTACAGCCCGCTAGGAATTGGTCAAAAAATAATGAATCTGGCTGCAGATCGTTTCCGGGTTTAGTGGTTGCTGGAGTGGCCGTTAAAGTTGAAGATCTTACTGACTGTAGTTGTATTTTGAAAACGGCAGCTTCACGTCCATTCTGTTGTTGGATAAGAT
>DATAGL010000113.1:0-2735 GCA_036263755.1 Chitinophagaceae bacterium
CGTCAGGACTGGACCACCAGGCGGAAGCCGTTGCCGTGGATGTTCACGATCTCGATCTTGGGGTCGTCTTTCAGGTATTTGCGGAGTTTGGCAATGTATACGTCCATGGAGCGGCCGTTGAAATAGGTATCGGAGCCCCAGATCCGCTTCAGCGCCTGTTCGCGGGGCAGCAGGTCGTTCATGTGCTCGCACAGCATTTTGAGCAGCTCGTTCTCCTTGGGGGAGAGCGTTTGTGTCATGCCGCCGTGCGACAGCTCGCGGAGCTTCGGGTTGAAGTGATAGGTGGAAAGGTCGTATTCCTTGTTCTCGGATTCCTTGTTCAGCTCCTCGTTGCGCTTGAGGATGGCCTTGATCTTATGGAGCAGCACTTCGGAATCGAAGGGCTTGGTGATGTAGTCGTCGGCGCCGAGCTTGTAGCCCTGGATGATGTCTTCCTTCATCGTTTTGGCGCTGAGGAAGAACAGGGGAATATCGGGGTCGATGTCGCGGATTTCTTCAGCCAGGGTAAAGCCGTCCATGTTGGGCATCATCACATCCAGCAGGCAAAGGTCGAACCGCTCGCGCTGGAAAGCCGCCAGGCCCAGCCGGCCGTCGCGCTCCAGGGTTACGTCGTAATCATTCAGTTCCAGGTAGTTTTTCAGCACAGAGCCCAGGTTCGTATCGTCTTCACATAACAAGATTTTTGGTTTCTTTCCTTCCATGACTATCGGTTTATTTATGTCTAAAATTAACGCATTTGCACATACGCAAAGAGGCGCTGCAATTATCTTTCCACTCCGGGGCCCTACCTTTGCGGCCGGGACTTTTCTCCCTTAAAACCCTCATTTTCATATGCTGATCACTCCCGACAATAAACTGAAAAAACTCATCATTATTGGCGACCGCGTGCTCATCCGTCCGACCCGCCCGCACGAGCGCACCGAAAGCGGGCTGTACCTTCCGCCCGGCGTACAGGAAAAGGAGCGGGTACAACAGGGTTATGTAATAAAAATTGGGCCGGGCTATGCCATTCCCCTGCCGCCGGAGGACGAACCCTGGAAAAATTCCGAAGAACAGGTCAAATACCTGCCCCTGCAGGCCCGCGAAGGCGACCTGGCCATCTTCCTCGTTTCCGGCGCCACGGAAATCCTCTACGCCGATGAGCGGTATTTCATTGTACCGCAGTCGGCGATTCTGATGCTGGAGCGGGAGGAGGATCTGTAGTTTGTGGTTTATGGTTTGTGGTTTGGGGTTGGATTGCCGGATTAATAGTTTCGCGCAGAGCCAAGGAGGAAAGGAGCTAGAGAGTATGTTCTCTGCGTCCTCCTTCTCTCCTTGGCTCTGCGCGCCATAAAAAATCCGGTCATCCAACCATAAACTACCAACTACAAACCATAAACCTGGAACCTTTCCGTAAATTGAACGCTATGGCAAACAACGAGCAGTTTCTTTCCACCATACAACAAGGGTATACGTTTAAAGGCGACAGCATCCGGCTGGGTAAAGGCGTGCTGAACGGGCAGGTGGAGGCCGGCGCCGATGTCGCCCTTCCCCTGCGCACGATGAACCGGCACGGGCTCATCGCCGGGGCCACGGGCACAGGGAAAACAAAGACGCTTCAGCTCATTTCCGAAGGCCTTTCCGACGCGTCGGTCCCGGTACTGCTGCTCGACATCAAAGGCGACCTCAGCGGCATCGCTGCGCCGGGAACGCCCAACCCGAAGATCGAGGAGCGGTCGGCGCTCCTGGGCAGCACCTATACGCCCAAAGGCTACCCCGTGGAGCTGCTCACCCTCAGCGACGACAAGCCCGGCGTGCGGCTGCGGGCCACCGTATCGGAGTTCGGACCGGTCCTGCTGTCGAAGATCCTGGGGCTGAACGATACCCAGGGCGGCATTGTGGCCATGATCTTCAAATACTGCGACGATACGAAGCTGCCCCTGCTCGATCTGAAGGATTTCATTAAAGTGCTTCAGTACGTGACCAACGAGGGAAAGGAAGAGCTGGAAAAGGCCTACGGGAAAATATCCGCCACGTCCACCGGTACCATCCTGCGGAAAGTGATTGAGCTGCAGCAGCAGGGTGCCGATGCCTTTTTCGGCGAAAAAAGCTTCGAGGTGGACGACCTCATGCGCATCGCCGACGACGGCCGGGGCGTTATTTCCATCCTGCGCGTGTCGGAGCTGCAGGACCGGCCCAAGATGTTCTCCACTTTCATGCTGCAGCTGCTGGCCGAGCTCTACGCTTCAGCCCCGGAAGAAGGGGACCTCGACCAGCCGAAGCTGGTCCTCTTCATCGATGAGGCTCACCTGATCTTCAATGAAGCTTCCGAAGTGCTGCTGGACCAGATCGAAACGGTGATCAAGCTCATCCGCTCCAAGGGGATCGGCATCTTTTTCTGCACGCAGAACCCGATGGATATACCGCCCGGAGTGCTTGGCCAGCTGGGTATGAAAGTACAGCATGCCTTACGGGCGTTTACAGCCGTGGACCGCAAAGCCATCCGGCAGGCGGCGGAGAACTATCCCGAAACGGAATTCTATAAAACGGAGGACCTCTTAACCGAGCTGGGCATCGGCGAGGCAATGGTGACGATGCTCAATGAAAAAGGCATTCCCACCCCCCTGGTGCATACGATGCTGCTGCCGCCGAAAAGCCGGATGGACATTCTGTCCGACGACGAGGTGCAGGGCCTGGTGGGCCGATCGAAGCTGGCGGCGAAATACAACGGGGCCGTGGACAGCCACAGCGCCTTT
>DATAGL010000114.1:0-5639 GCA_036263755.1 Chitinophagaceae bacterium
CTACCGGTTCCCGCAGGAGGCGAATTTGAAAGCCTGGCACGATAAAGCACCCGAACACTTTCTTTTTTCCGTAAAGGTTCCCCAAACCATCACCCACCAGCAGCAGTTCAAAGACACGGCCACCGTAATGCAGGAGTTCTACGATGTGGTAACCTCCGGGCTCGGGGCAAAGCTGGGGCCCATCCTGTTCCAGCTGCCGCCGCAGTTTGCCTATTCCCCTGAGCGACTTCAAGCTATCCTTGCCCAGCTGAACTGGTCCTACACCAACGTGATTGAATTCCGGCACATCAGCTGGTGGCGGCCGGAAGTGATGCAGGAGCTCGGTGAACAGAATATTTGTTTCTGCGGCGTTTCCTATCCCGGCCTGATCGACAACGTGGTGATCAACACTCCACAGGTATATTACCGGTTTCACGGCGTGCCAAAACTGTATCATTCTCTGTATCCTACGGAATTTCTCCGCTCGGTTACGGATAGCATCCGGTCTGCGGGCAAAGTGCAGCGGGCCTTTCTTTATTTCAACAACACGGCTTCCGGTGCGGCGCTGGAAAATGCCCGGGTGGTACAGGAACTGGTGGGCGCCGGAGTGTCCCGGCCAGAGGAGAATGGGAGGATGGAATTGGGATTTGGGGATTAGGAATTTTTGGAGTTGAATAGTTGACTGGGTAAACCGGTTGATATGTTTCTGAAGAAAAGCCGGCTGCGGGCAGCAATACTGTTTTTTGGTTCTTGAAGAGTGCGACCGGTATTTTCAGGTTATACAAAAAGGGAGCATCAGACCGGTACGATTGAAGGCCTTCGTTGCGGCGCTTGCCGGTGCAAGGGAACAAATAATTATGCATTTGGGCAGCCGTAAATTTTGAAAACGCGTCATGTTTAAAGGAATAAATAAAGCTGAAAAAGCGGCCTCCAGTATTTGGTTTTCCCATGCGCATTCTGTTGAACTTTTCAGCGCAATAAGCTTTATCCGGATTGACAAAATGGATTGATTTTCACATACTTATTAACTTTTTAAACCTTAATCCCGCTAATAAATTTAGTAACTTTATGCGGAAGATTAAGCTATGAATGAACGGCTCCAAGAAAAGTTGTCCATACTGGCCGATGCCGCCAAATATGATGTTTCCTGCTCCTCCTCCGGCAGCAGCCGGAAGAACGAAAACAAGGGTCTGGGTAATGCCGAAGGAATGGGCATTTGTCATGCCTATACGGAAGACGGGCGCTGCGTTTCCCTGCTGAAGATCCTGCTCACCAATCACTGCATCTTCGACTGTGCCTATTGCGTCAGCCGCCGCAGCAATGATGTAAAACGGGCCGCCTTTACCGTACAGGAGGTGGTGGACCTCACCATTAACTTTTACCGGCGCAATTATATCGAAGGCCTGTTCCTTAGTTCCGGCATCTTCAAAGACCCCGACTATACCATGGAGCGCCTCGTGCGCATAGCCCGGAAACTCCGTACCGAGGAAAACTTCAACGGATACATTCACCTGAAAGCCATTCCCGGCGCCGCACCGGAACTGCTGAAGGAAGCCGGCCTTTATGCCGACCGCCTCAGCGTGAATATTGAAATGCCTACCGAGCAAAGCCTGAAGCTGCTGGCCCCGGATAAGAACCGGGACGATATGATCCGGCCCATGACCTACCTCAAAGAGCAGATTGAAGAAACCACGGAAGACCGCAAACGGCTGCTTCCTGTGCCTCTGTTTGCACCGGCCGGACAAACCACGCAGATGGTGGTGGGCGCCACACCGGAAACCGATTTCCAGATCCTTAAGCTGTCCGACGCTTTTTACAAGAATATGAAGCTGAAGCGGGTGTATTATTCGGGGTACATACCGGTTTCATCCGACAACCGCCTGCCTGCTCCGGGCACCCCCGTACCCGTGGTAAGGGAAAACCGCCTGTACCAGGCTGACTGGCTGCTGCGGTATTACGGCTTTGGCGTGGATGAACTGCTGGACGTGCACCAGCCGCACCTGGACATGGAAATCGACCCGAAGCTGCAATGGGCCTTGCGCCACCTGGACCAGTTCCCGGTGGACATCAATACGGCTGATCTGGAGGTACTGCGCCGGGTGCCCGGGATCGGGATCAAATCAGCCGAAAAGATCTGGCAGGCCCGGAAGTTCAACCGGCTTTCCTGGGACCATCTCAAAAAATTCAACATCGCGTTCAACCGCGCCAAATATTTCCTGGCATTGCCAACGGCACATACCCGGCAACCGGACTTAACACCGGAGCAGATCCGGAGTGCCATCCTGGGCCAGGCACAGTCCAAGTACTTCGCTAACCATACCCCCCAGCTTCGCCTGTTCTGATATGGATACCCTCCTGTACGACGGAACTTTTGAGGGCTGGCTTACGGCTGTTTTTGAAGCGTACGAATACAGGTATGCCGATGCGGATATTTGCACCGAGGCTCACTTTAACGGCAACCTGTTCGGTACGGTGCACCGGGTAGTGACCGCCCCGGAAAAAAGCAGCCGGGTGTGGACCGGGCTGAAAAAGAAGCTGAGCCCGGAAGGGCTCAAAGCCATCCGGTATGCTTTTCTTTCCGAACTGCCGGGAATGGAGAGTACGCTTTACCGTTACGCCCGCTATATCTTCTCCACTGCAGAAAATGTGGAAACCGACTTCTCCCATGCCGATGTACTCACGGTGAGCCAGGTGGCCCGCACCGTGTGGCGGGAACAGCACCGTATGGAAGCCTTTATCCGTTTCCAGAAAACAGCGGATGGCCTATACTATGCGCTGATCGGGCCGGACCATAATGTACTGCCCCTGATCGCTCCGCACTTTTACGAACGGTATGCCGACCAGGCCTGGCTTATTTACGACAGCCGGCGCAGATGGGGACTTTACTACAACGGCCAATCCGTGGAGGAGGTATCGGTTGCTTTTATACCGGAATCGGAGGCAGGGAAAAATGCGGAACCGGTGTATGACACCGGCGAGGTGCTGTACCAGGCCCTTTGGCGTCAGTACTTCCAGAGCGTAAATATTCCCGCCCGCAAGAACCTGAAGCTGCAGCTGCAGCATATGCCCAGGCGCTACTGGAAATTCCTGACCGAAAAAAAGCCCGGCGGTTAACAGGAATTAAATACATCCCTCTTACTTCATCACTTCTTCGATCACCTTACCAATAGTGGCATTGGGCATCTGTATGCGCAGCATCGCGGCCAGCGTCGGGGCAATGTCGGCCATGTGCACTACGCGGTTGGTTTTGCCCTGCTTCACCCCCCATCCGAACCATACATTCGGAATATGCGCATCGTAAGGCGCCCATACCCCGTGCGTGGTGCCGGTGTTCCAGCCTTCAAACCACTGCGGCTTGAACAGGAAGAGAATATCGCCGCTGAGCTTTTGGTTGTAGCCATTGACCACCATCTGTTTCAGGGGATCAGGAAGCACCACATCGCTGAGCGGGGCCAGGTCGATCACCTTCATGATGCTGGGCACTTTCATCAGGTGGCGGATGATATAGCGTCGGATCTCCGGTTCAGGCACCTTGCTTCGGGCGATCACCGAATCGTTGAAGTACAGCTGGTGATTGATGAGGTTGGAGATTGCATTCTGCAGGCCGAAATACTTATTCAGCGAATCATTGAGCTCCCGGCGGAATTTGCTGTCGTCGATAGTGCCACCCGGCAGCTTATGCTCTTTCAAAAAGCCGGGCACATGCGCCACCCCATGATCCGCGGTCAGGAACACCGTGTATTGGCCTTTGCCCACCCTGTTATCGAGGAATTTCAGGAAGGAGGCCATTTCCCGGTCGAAGCGGAGGTAGGTGTCCTCCACTTCTATGGAATTGGGACCAAAGGTATGCCCGATGTAATCCGGGGTCGAAAAAGAAACGGCCAGGAAATCGGTGGTCCCGTTGCGCCCCAGTCCTTCCCCCTCCACCGCCGCCTTGGCCAATTCAAAGGTCAGGGTATTGCCATAAGGGGTATGCCGGAAGGCATCATAACGGGCATTGGCCGAGATCGCTTCGGTCTGGTGCGGGAAGGTATTGTCTTCCTCCAGCAACTTTCCTTCAAATGCGTTGGCATCCCGCGTACTTTGCTTGTAGCTGTCGATAGGATAAAGGGTATTCCAGCCCCGTTGCATAAAGGAATCAGGCAGCCGCCGGTCGTTGAACTTCCGCACCCATTCAGGCAGTTCCTGCAGGTAGTGCGTACTGGTAATCCAGCCGCCCGTGGCATTGTCGAACCAATAGGCGGCGTTGGCCGTATGGCCGCCGGGAAGGATGGCGCCACGGTCTTTCAGCGCGATGGCGATGGTTTTGTTGCGGAAGTTCTGGGCCAGCCGGAGCTCATCGGTAATGGTATTGCTCCAGAGGTTTTTGGGCGACATCTTTCCGGCGGCCGACGGGCTGCCCACGGTTTGAACACCGGCGTCCTCCGTGCAATATACCAGGCGTCCCAGTTCCTTGCTGTACCAGTTATTGCCCATGATCCCGTTCAGCGAAGGCGTACTGCCGGTGTACACCGAAGCATGACCCGCCGCAGTATAGGTAGGAATATAGTTGATGAAGGTATTTTCACAGGAAAAACCTTCCCGCAGCATACGGTTCAGTCCGTCGCTTCCATAGCGGTCACTGTAGCGGTACAGGAAATCCCAGCGCATCTGGTCCACAACAATACCTACCACAAGCTTGGGACGGGGAACAGGTGATTGAGCAAAAGATATAAATCCGGTCAGCAGGAAAAAAATACAAGCCGTCAATCTTTTCATTGTACAGAAAATAGGGCTTAAAAATACGGGTAGAAGCAATGCAACGTATTAACTTTCAATAAACACAAATCCGATGGCGTATCAATCGGGCAAAAAAGCGCATGGACTGCTGATTTTACTGTTTCCATTGTTTTTGGCAGCTCAGAAAGACACTGAAGGACTACTAGATGCGGAAAAACGCTTTGCCGCCCTGGCCCGGGATTCCGGTACACGGACCGCTTTTCTGCGCTTCGCCGACAGCACGGCTGTGATTTGGGAAAAGAACAGCTTTCAGCCGGTACACCGGGTATGGAGGGCGCGGCCCGAATCTCCTTCCCTGCTCGGCTGGCATCCGGTCCGGGCCGTGCTTTCCGCTTCCGGCGACTTTGGGTATACCACCGGACCCTGGACCTTCCGGCCCGGTGGAGCTGCCGACACGATTGCTGCTCAGGGGTATTTTGTTACTGTATGGCGGTACACGGAAGCGGACGGGTGGAAGTTCCTGATTGACCTGGGCATCGGCCATCCCCAGGCAGGGCCAGCCCGGTCCCTTACCGAGGAAGCCCGCCGGTTATCCATAGGTGAGCAGCCTGCCGGCGGAAGCCTGGAAGATACCGAGGCATCTTTTCAGGACGGGCTCCGCCGCACCGGCCTGACGGCCTACCTGCAGGGTGTGGCCTGTTCAGGCTGGCTGTACCGCGACGGTTATGAACCTTTCTACTCGCGGGGCCCGATCATCCGGCATATCTCAGCCTCCTTCCCGATACGTCCATCTTACAGCCCCCCGGCATACCTCTCGGCACCCGGAGGCGACATCGGTGTTGCCTTTGGAACGGCCCGCCATGAAGACAAGCAGGCCGGCTACCTGAGGATCTGGATAAAGGAAGGCGGCATCTGGACCCTTGCCCTTTCCGTGCTGCCTT
>DATAGL010000115.1:0-4557 GCA_036263755.1 Chitinophagaceae bacterium
CGGAAGCCGAGAAAGTACTGCTGAAGGAGTTCACGCAAACCCTGTTCACCGTGGCCGATGACGTTCACCTGAATGTGCGCTTCAACCCGGAAGAGGTGAAGGAGTACCGGCTCATCGGGTTCGACAACAAGGTGGGCGCCATTAAAGATACCCTGTCGGTAGTGGAAGGAGGGGAGGTCGGTTCCGCCTATTCCATCCTGGTGGCATTTGAAATTGTGCCGGTGACCGGTGCACCGGCCCTTGCACCGGGTAAAATCATCCGGCCGGCCACGCTGACCCTGGAATACAAGCTACCGGGACAGGCTCAGGTACGGACCCTGACCGAGCAGCCGGAGCTGAGCCTGACGCCTTTTACCGCACTGGGCAAATCCCACCAGCTGGCAGCCGCCGTGATCCTGTACGGATCGCTGCTCCGCGGCTCGCGTTATGTTACACCCAAGGAGGTAAGCTGGAATGAGGTGCTGGAGCTGGCCCGGCAATCGGTGGACACGGCCAACACCTCCCAGAAAGAGTTTCTCACCATGATCCAGCAGGCGAAGGCCGTGTACAGTAAAAAGAAGAAGAAAGGGGATTAGGAGAACATTTCCCGCATCTTGTCAAAAAAGCTTTTCCCGTTCTTTTCGGGGTTCGGCCGGAAGTTGGGCGAATGGCTCATTTTTTCCAGCATCGCTTTTTCCTCGGAGCTCACGTTCTGCGGCGTCCATATATTGACATGCACCAGCTGGTCGCCTTTTTCATAACTGTTCACTGCCGGAAAGCCCTTGCCTTTGAGGCGGAAAATCTTACCGCTCTGCGTACCGGGCGGGATTTTGATCTTGGCGCGGCCGTCGATGGTGGGCACTTCCACCTGGGTGCCGAATACGGCATCGGGGAAGGAAAGGTGCAGCTCGTACACGGCATTTAAGCCTTCGCGCTGCAGTTCCTTATGCGTTTCTTCCTCGATAATGATGATGAGGTCGCCGGGCATGCCGCCCCGTTCGCCCGCGTTGCCGCGGCCGGAAATGTTCAGCTGCATGCCTTCCTGTACGCCCGCCGGGATGTCGATGGTCACCGTTTCCTCGCCGTACACGCGGCCGTCGCCTTTGCAGGACGGGCATTTGGCGGTGATGGTGGAGCCTTCGCCGTTGCAGGTGGGACAGGTGGTCACGGTCTGCATCTGGCCGAGGAAGGTATTGGTGATTTTGCGTACCTGGCCGCTGCCGCCGCAGGTGCCGCAGTTCTGGACACTGCCTTTGTCCTTGGCGCCGCTGCCGCTGCAGGTGGTGCAGCCCACGTACTTCTTGACCTTTATATGCTTGGTGACGCCTTTGGCGATCTCCTCGAAATTCAGCTTCAGCTTGATGCGCAGGTTGGAGCCGCGGGTACCCCGGGAACGGCGCTGGCCGGCCTGGGTGCGGGCACCGCCGCCGCCGCCGAAGAACGATCCGAAAATGTCTTCGCCGAAAATATCGCCGAACTGGCTGAAGATGTCCTCCATGTTCTGGCCGCCCGCCGGTCCGCGCCCGGCGCTGCTTACGCCGGCATGGCCGAAACGGTCGTACTGGGCCCGCTTGTCGGTATCGCTCAGCACCTCGTAGGCTTCAGCCGCCTCCTTGAACTTTTCCTCAGCCGCCTTGTCGCCCGGATTCCGGTCGGGGTGGTATTGCATGGCCACTTTGCGGTACGCCTTTTTGATTTCGTCCGCCGAAGCGCCCTTGGCCACTCCCAGTATTTCGTAATAATCTCTTTTGGACATAATTCGTTTTTCGAGCTGCAAGCCTCAAGCTGCAAGCTTCAAGCTTTATGTAAGGAATAGGTTACGGAAGGAATGCTACACTACTTGCAGCTTGTAGCTGGAAGCTTGCAGCTATCTTCCCACAACCACTTTGGCAAACCGGATGATCTTCTCATTCAGGTAATAGCCTTTCTGTACTTCGGCGACCACCTTGCCTTTCATGTCTTCACCGGCCTCTATTTCGGTAATGGCCTCGTGGAGGTCGGCATTGAACTCCTGGTTCACGGCTTCCATGGGCTTCAGGCCTTTGGCCGTAAGGGTGTTGCGGAGCTTGGTGAACACGAGCTGTACCCCTTCCCGGATCTGGGTCAGGTCATCGGTGGATTCGATGTTTTTCTGGGCGCGCTCCGAATCGTCGAGCACTTCCAGCAGGCTGGCAATCACTTCCCGGCCGGCCGTCTGCGTCAGCTCGATCCGCTCACGGGCGCTGCGGCGGCGGAAGTTGTCGAACTCGGCTGCCTGGCGCAGGTATTTGTCGTTCAGTTCTTCCACCTGGGCTTTCAGCCGGGCCACTTCCGATTCCTCGGCCACCGGCTCGTTCAGGTGCTGGCTGCCCGAGATGTTCTCGTCGGTATTGATGTCAATGCCGGATACCCCCGGCTCATTCTGTGCATTTTCCTGTACTTCGGATGACAACATAGCAATACAAAATTGGGTGCAAAGGTAGGGGACAAGAATATTGCCAAGGCAGGCGGATGGGACAAAATGTCGGAGGAAGAGGCGGCAGGTGGCGGGAGGAGGCAGAGGTGTGGCTGAAAATTTGACCCGTGCATTCAGGAGGAGTCGATGGCCGTCAGATGAAAAATATTCAATACTCAATGCTCAATATTCAATATTTAACACTCAAGACCCTGAAAGCTGATGTTGACTCCTTTGAATATTGAATATTGAGCATTGAATATTTATCTGTATAACGATAATGATGCCTTCAAATATTTCATTGCCTTGCAGCCTGAAGCTTGTAGCTTGCAGCTCACTATGAAGGTTCTCCTCAAACGTAAGATCGCGCCCCGCATCCTGTCGGGTCACCCGTGGATTTTTGCCAATGAAGTGGAAAAGGTGGAAGGCGAGCCGGGACCGGGCGCGGTGGTGAACGTATTTTACGGCGACGGCAAATACTGCGGCCAGGGCTATTACAACGCCCAGTCACAGATCGCCGTACGCCTGCTGACCCGCCGGAAGGACGAGGTGATCAATGAGGATTTTTTCCTGCAGAAGATCCGGGCCTGCTGGGCCTACCGCCAGCAGCTGGGCTATACCGAAAACTGCCGGCTTGTGTTCGGCGAGGCCGACGGCCTCCCCCAGCTCATCATCGATAAGTTCAACGACTATTTCGTACTGCAGACCCTGGCCCTGGGGATCGACCGGTGGAAACCGGCCTTGGTAAAGGCCCTGGAAACCGTTTTCCGGCCCAAGGGCATCATGGAGCGCAACGACGTGCCCGTGCGCGAGCTCGAAGGACTACCCCAGCAGAAAGGCTTTCTTTCCGCTCCCTTCGACCCGAAGATCATCATCAACGAAAACGGCCTGCAGTTCCACGTGGACCTGGAAACGGGACAGAAGACCGGCTATTTCCTTGACCAGCAGGACAACCGGCGGGCCATTCAGCACGTCGTGAACGGCGCTGAGGTGCTGGGCGCCTTTACCTATACGGGAACATTTGAAATCCATGCCGCCCGGTACGGGGCCAAAAGCGTGCTGGGGCTCGATATTTCCGAAAACGCGGTGGTTCAGGCCAACCGGAATGCCGCCCTGAACGGGCTGGAGTCGGTGGTCCGCTTCGAAACGGCCAACGCATTCGATGTGCTGAAGCAGTGGGGAAAGGACGGCCGGCAGTACGACGTCGTCATGCTGGACCCGCCGGCCTTTACCAAGAGCCGGGCCAACATCCAGAAGGCCATTACCGGTTATAAGGAGATCAATTTACGCGGCATGAAGCTTATCCGCCCGGGCGGCTTCCTGGTCACTTCTTCCTGTACCAACCTCGTCAATGCCGAGCTTTTCCTGCAGATCATCGACATGGCGGCCAAGGACGCCCGCCGCACCATCCGACAGGTGACCTTCCAGGCCCAGTCCGCCGACCACCCGATCATCTGGGGCATGGAGAATACGCATTACCTGAAGTTCCTGATTGTGCAAGTGTTGTGATGTACGATGTACGATGTGTGATGTACGGTGGGCTTTCCTGTTGGAAGCGTAGTTCAATTAGAAATGGAAAAACAATGGGTACTCGGACGGCCAAGGAGATTCATATCCGAACGGAGCATATTCCATCCGAAATCAATCGTACATCGTACACCGTAAATCGTACATCAAACTGAGAAAAGCCTAAAAGGATTGAATTATTTCGACACTTGAAACTTTCCTGATTCCACCAGTTTCCCGTTCCGGTCGCGGAGCTGGTAAATGTAGATGCCGCGGTTGAAGTCGGTCAGGTTGACCACGGTGCGGTTGCCCATGTTGCTGGCTTCAAATGCTTTTTTGCCGAGGAAGGAGAAGATTTGTAAGGAATAGCCCCGCTCAAACCCTTTCTGGAAATCGAAGGTGATCTGCGTGGTGGCAGGGTTGGGGTAAAAGCGCACTACCGATCCGTTTCCATCCCCGGTCGTTTTCGACTGCTGGGCGAGGGCGGAAAAAGTAGAGGCTATATAAAGGGCGGTTATAAGTAAAAGTCTATTCAATACAACTCCGTTTAACAGTTTTTATTGTATGTGCTACAATGATAGCCCATTTTTATACGAGGTGCAAAGCTCCTGCCGGAATTTTGCAATAATTTGATAAAA
>DATAGL010000116.1:0-6910 GCA_036263755.1 Chitinophagaceae bacterium
TTCGTGCCCCTTTGTGCCTTCGTGCCTCCGTGGCCAACAACCCCTGCTAAGAAGTCTCCTCATAAATGCGCTTTTTCGCTATACCCGGCCCCGGTTTGGAGAAGCCGGGGGATTGTTGTAACTTATTACCATTCCTCAAAACCAAATCAGCATGAAAAAAGTCCTGGACATCCTCGCGCGCAAGGGGCGCAACATTACCTCCGTATCCCCCGAAACCCCCGTCATCGAAGCCCTGAAGATCATGGCCGGCCAGAATATCGGCTCCGTGGTGGTGACTGCGGAAGACCGGTTCCTCGGCATCCTGACCGAGCGGGATTACAGCCGTAAAGTGGCCCTGCAGGGCAAATCTTCCACCGACACGAAAGTATCGGAGATCATGAGCGACGATTACCCGAGGGTGACCTATAAGGATTCCATCGAATACTGCATGCAGCTGATGTCGGACCGGAACATCCGGTACCTGCCCGTTTTCGACGGCGGTCAGCTCTATGGCATCATATCCATCAACGACGTGGTCCGCGAGACCATTTCCTCGCAGCAGGAAACCATTTCGCACCTGACCGGCTACCTGCACGCCAGCCTGTGAGGAGTCCCCCGAAAAAGCAAAAGCCAGCCTGAGGGCTGGCTTTTGCTTTTTCGGGGGGAAGATGGGAATTGGGACTTCGGATTTGGGAATGGGGTGGTTGATCAGTTGATCGGTTGATAAGTTGATAAACAGATAGGGTTCCACTTTATTTTGCCCGACATCTCTCCTGAATTAGCGATAAACTGTGGCTGTACCGTTGACCAGTTAGCTCCTGTATTTGAGCATTGATTATTGCATATTGAATATTGCTTATTGCCCTCCCTTGCAACTATTCAACCGATCAACTGATCAACCACCCAATTCCCAATTCCAAATTCCCAAATTCCTACCTTCGCCCCATGGGTATCCGAATCTTCATCACCGGCGGCACGTTTGATAAAGAGTACAACGAACTCACGGGCCAGCTTTTTTTCCAGGACACGCACCTGCCGGAAATGCTGCGCCTCGGCCGGAGCCGGGTGGACGTGGACATCCGTACCCTGATGATGATCGACAGCCTGGAGATGAATGATATGGACCGGGAGCTGATCGCCCGGCACTGCCAGGAAGCCGATGAAGACCAGATCATCATTACCCACGGCACCGATACGATGTCGGACACGGCCCGCCTGCTGTCGGAACAGGTCCGGGGCAAGACCGTGGTGCTGACCGGCGCCATGATCCCCTACAAGTTCGGTTCCTCCGACGGGCTGTTCAACCTGGGCTCGGCGCTTGCCTTTGTACAGGTACTGAAGCCCGGCGTATATGTGGCCATGAACGGCCGCTGCTTCGAAGCCGGCAATGTCCGGAAGAACAAGCTGACCGGGGAGTTTGAGGAACTGCAGTGAGGATTCACTTGTAGTGTGAAGAAAGTGCCCGGTTGAATCGTTGATCGGTTGACAAGAGGGCATGGCGCACACTCCCTGTTCCCGCCCTGGATGCATTTGCACACCTGCACATTTGCATATTTGCACATCCGCCCATCTGCATCTTCTGTTCAACCATATCCCGCGCTTTTTGTCGTTCGCTCCACAAAGGGCAGTACGGCATGCGGGTTGAGCTTTTCCGGAAAAGAGTGTTATGGCAACAGCTTCCAAAAAGGCGCCGGCCAAAAAACGCACGGCCCCGAAGAAAAAAGCAACGGTAAAGCGTACCGCTAAAAAAGCCGCTCCCAAAAAAGCCGCATCCAGGAAGGCACCGGCAAAAAAATCCCCTGCAAAGAAGGCACCGGCCAAAAAGGCGGCCCGGAAAACCCCTGCCAAAAAGAACAAGTTGGGCGTAAAGAACTCCCTGGTCAACAACATCAACGCCCGCAAGAAAAAAGGCGCTTCCCGCAGCAAGAAAAAATCCACCGTTTCCCGCTCGTCTTATAAGAAGATGGAGGAAGGATGGAAGGAGGAATAGGAATTAGGGGTTGGGAATTGGGAATTAGTTGATTAGTTGATCGGTTGAATGGGTAGCTCCTGCTTCAGGGAATAGCCACGAAGACACAAAGGCACGAAGGAGCACAAAGAAAAACAAAGCTACCCTGTGCCGGAACAACCGTACATCGTACATCGTACACCGTACATCAGATCACCTGCACGTTCCAGCGGTTGCGGATCAGATACGTGGTGAGCATCATCTTCATCACTTCGATGGAAAGACCAAGGTAGAGGGCGGTCATGGCGATGATCTCGCTTTCGTCCTCGGCGATGTTGCCTTTGAACGTGATCATCTCGCAGGCCATGGCAAACAGGGTTTCGCGGAAATTCTCGGTAATGTGCGGGGCAGACCGCTCGATCAGCAGCTTGCTGCCGTGGACCGATTGCAGCTTCAGCGCTTTTACCGTGAGCTCATGCAGGGAATGACCGGCAAATTTGGAGGAAAGGACCAGCATGCGGGACACATGCTCGATCTGTCCTTCGCTCAGGCTGGGGTTGTGGTGCAGGATGCAGGCAAACAGGATACCGACGGCCGCTTCCTGTTCGTTGGCTATGTTGATGGTTTCGTCTTGCATGGAGGACGTAAATGTAGGTCCAAAAACCCAAAGGGGAAGCAAAGGCTGCTCAGCCCTGGTGTTCCTGGATGGCACTGCTCAGCTGGTGGGAGGTATCCCAAACCCAGTTCGGCAATTCCCGCTCGGCGCCGGTGATCCGCAGTTCGCCCTGCTCATCGCGGATCATTTTGAAAATGATCCGGTTGCCGCGATCATCGTTCACATCCACATTGTAGATGGAGTCCAGCCCCTGCATACGGGTAAAGTTGAATTCACGCTGGCGGTCGCCGGCCTTGATGATTTTAGTAAACGCAAATCGCATACACACATTCTTTAAAAGGGAGTCAACAATCCTTGCCGGAGGCAGGCTATTAAGGAGCGACTAAGATACATCGTTTACACCGCCTGACAGCATAAGGATACGTTAATCATAGCGGGCTCTTCCGCAATTATTTTCCACAGCGACTGTCCGGTTTGCCGCCTTCTTTATTTACGTTTGAGCTATGAAATTTGGAACGGTTGCCCCATCCGAATTATCCGCCATTGACTTCCGCCTGGCAGCCCCGCCGCCGGAAAACCAAACCGTCCTTCCCGGAACGCGGCACCCGCATCCGCGCCTCTATCTGGGATCGGCGCACTGGGGCCATCCCAGCTGGTCGGGCTCCGTATACCCGCCGAAGACGCCCGCTGCCCGGTACCGCCAGCTTTATCCCCGGCACTTTTCGGCTATGGAACTCAATGCCACGCATTACACGATCTATGCACCGGACGTGATCCGCCAGTGGGCAGCGCCGGCCGAAGGGCTTCCCTTCCGCTTCTGCCCGAAGTTCCCGCAGGCCATCAGTCACCACAGCGGCTTCCGGCAAACGGAAGCCCTTACGGATGCGTTCCTGGAGAGCATTACCGCTTTCGGGCCGCTGCTGGGGCCGGCCTTCCTGCAGGTCAGTGAATTTTTTGCACCGGCGCAAAGGGAGGCCCTGTTCGGCTATTTAAGCAGTTTACCGCAGGGTGTGCCCTATTTCCTGGAACTCCGGCATCCCGGCTGGTTCAGCGATGCCCGGATCCGCACGGAACTGTTCGGCTTCCTCGAAGAAAACGGCATCGGCCTGGTGCTTACCGACACGCCCGGCCGCCGCGACCTTGTGCACCAGCGGCTGACGGTGCCGCGTTTTTTCCTGCGGCTGGTTTGTACCGGTACCCACCCTACTTCATTCGCCCGCATCGATGCCTGGACGGCCCGCCTCCGCGAATGGATTGACCTCGGCCTCGAAGAAGCCTGCCTGTTCCTGCACCCCGGCGACGAAACGGCCATTCCCGTGCTGGCCCAGTACTGGACCGAAGCCCTGAACCAACAGTGCGGCCTGCAGTTACCGGCAGTGATCAAAGGAGAACAGGGAACGTTGTTTTAGTTTGCGGTTTGTGGTTGATGCAGCGAAACCACGGATGGATAGGATATCAAACGGATAGACGGATGCTTCCGATGCAGGAGGTAGGATGAAATGAGTGCGTCAACTTTTTTACACATCTGTATTCCTACATTGGCATCATCACATTATATTCAATTGATTTCCTCCTGTAAGGCTCATCTGCAGATGTACACATCCCCAAATCTGCACACTTGCACATTTACATATTTGCACATCCGCACATTCACTCCCTCACCCATTCACCTAAAAATTCACCTATTCACCCATTGACCTATTCACGAAAAAAGCCCCTGCCGGGGCTTTTTTATAATGATGCTGATTGCTGAGGCCTGATGCCCGCACTTCCATTAGTTGGAGGAAGCCTGCAACCGGGTGATCCACTGATCAACTTCGGGTGTAGACCCCTCACGAAAAAGTTTCACGGCGGGTGCACGTTTCCTTCGAACGGATCTGAGTTGCCAGATAGATGCAAACGTGGTGCCAGCAAGGGTTTCCGGTGCAGACCGGTGCTTGCCGGCAGGTGAAACGTTCTTTGTATTTGACAGAAGAAAAAAATGTACCATCCACTCCACATCTTGTGCAGCAGATTGTAGACGGGGCTTACGGTTCAGAACATACGCAGCTGCACGCCCCTGGAGCGTTTGGGCGGAGTCGCTTTTCCGAAGATGGTGCGTCCGCCGTATTGCCAGCTTTCACCGATCTCTTTTTCGATCTGCGCCTGCAGGTTATCGGTAGGCGTAAAATCCTTTTCCGCCTGTACCGCCATCATATGGATTTTCCGGAGCGCTTCCGCCTTTTCCGTCTGCCCGATCTTCGCACCGCGCACTGCTTTTTGCAGGGTGTCGATCACTTCATCCATCGTGCGGGTGGGTACGGGGAAAGGATGCCCGTCCTTACCGCCATGGGCGAACGAAAAGCGGGCAGGATCCCGGAAGCGCGACGGCGTGCCGTGTACCACTTCGCTTACCAGGGCCAGCGACTGCACGGTACGGGGGCCTATGCCTTCCAGCAACAGCAGGTCTTCGAACCCTGCTGGCGTCCGCTCATGGGCCAGCCATAAGGCAGCACCGAGGCGGCGCAGGTCCACGTCTTCGGAACGCACGTCATGATGACGGGGCAGGATCAGTTCCTGGATCTGGGGCAATAATTTTTCCGGCTGTTCCCGGGTCAGCTCTAGCATCCCTTTCCTTGCCGTTTGCGCGGAAGCATCGGTCAGGTTCAGGATCAGGCCCTGGTTTTCGCCGCAAACACCGGAATGCGGCGTTTCCACGAAAGAGCGCAGGCCTTCCGAGTGCCAGTGGTACCGCCGGGCCAGCCCGTCCTTTTCGCGCATGCCCTGCTGCACCACCGTCCAGTGGCCTTCGGCCGATACGATAAAATTGTGGAGGTATAACTGGAAGCCGTCCTGTACAGCGGCATTATCCACCTTGGCGCTGAGCTTGCTGCTCCGGATCAGGCGGCCTGCATCCAGGCCCGTCTGCTCGCCCACGCGCACTAATTCGTCCGGCGCACCGGTGGACTGCCGGCCTTTGCCGCCGCAAATGTAAATGCCCAGTTCCTTGCCCAGCGGATTGATGGCTCTTTTCAGCGCGCCCAGCACCGATGTGGTGATACCCGAAGAATGCCAGTCCATGCCCATAACCGCACCGAAGCTCTGGAACCAGAACGGGTCGCTCATGCGGCGCAGCCATTCCTCCCGCCCGTGCTCGGTGAGGATGGCCTCGGTAATGGCCAGTCCCAGCCGGGACATGCGTTCATACAGCCAGGAGGGCACACGGCCGTGGTGCAGCGGAAGGTCAGCGGAACCGGATCGTTTCATCACAACAAAGGTAGCCCGAATGCGGGGCTACCTTTGTTGCCGAATGGTTATAATTCGCCTGCTGCGTGCGCCGCATCAGGGCTGGCGCTCATCCTGCTGCACCCCGCTTTCGTCCTTCTGACCATGCGCGGGGCCGGCCTTCTGCTCATCCGACTCATTGAGCATTTCGCTCATAGAGCTGGTGACATTGTCATCCATGCCCCGGCTCAGCTTCTGCGGCACGGTATTGTTCTGCTGTCCCTCGTGATGGCCACCATCCTGGTAGTTGATGCCTCCTTTGTTGTTTCTATCTGTCATGATCTTTTTCTTTTACCTGTGCAAATAACAAACCATAATCGCAGATGACGCTGATGGGGAGACAGGTTTTCAGGCCGGAGATCGTGCGGCGCTGATAACGCTGATATATTTACTTGGTGCTATCTGCTCCAGGTGAGGTTTTATTCCATTCACAGGGATGGCGTTTCTTCTGTTCTGTGGTGGGTGTTCCCGGAAACAACCAATCAGTCATGACCAAGTTCTGCTTGCAGCTTGCAGCTTGTAGCTTGCAGCTAAAAGCTCGCAGCTCGCAGCTCTCACCTAAAAAACAGCAGGTGCCCCAAAAGCGGAAGCACCTGCCTCTTCTGTATTTGCTAATCCTTATACGGTTCCAAAGCGGTTGTCGGCATGAGTGAACTGGCCGGTGGTGGCATGCTTGCCTTCGGCGAATTCTTCAATCATTTTGCGGTTAAAGGCCGGCAGGTCTTTGGGGCTGCGGCTGGTGACCAGGCCGTTGTCCACCACCACTTCCTCATCCACCCACTGGGCACCCGCGTTGACGAGATCGGTCTTTACCGAAGGATAGGAAGTGAGGATGCGGTCGGAGATCATACCGGTTTCGATCAGGAGCTGCGGGCCGTGGCAGATCGCCGCCAGCGGCTTGCCCTGCTCGATAAAATGCTGCGCAAACGCCACGCATCCGGGATGGGTGCGCATCGTATCCGGGTTCAGCACGCCGCCCGGCAGCAACAGCGCATCGTAGTCTTCCGGGTGTGCCTCCCCGATATGTTTATCCACCGCCACATCAATGCTCCAGTGATCCCCGTCCCACGCTTTTACGGTTCCTTTCTGCGGGGAGATCACGT
>DATAGL010000117.1:0-6094 GCA_036263755.1 Chitinophagaceae bacterium
TTCACCACCTTGCCGGATACTTCGCTTTCGATTTCATTGAACAGCTTCATGGCCTCAATGATGCACACCACTTTACCGGTGGAAACATCATCACCCACTTCCACGAAGTTCGGCTTGTCGGGAGAAGGGCGGCGGTAAAAGGTGCCGATCATCGGGCTCTTGATGGTCAGCAGGTTGGAGGCAGCAGCTGCAGGGGCAGCGGGGGCTCCGCCGCCGGCCGCGGGTGCAGGAGCGGCAGCGCCGGAAGCGGCGGGCTGCGGCAGGGCATATACCGGTGCCTGATGGGCAGCCGATACCACCTGGGTAATGGTTTCTTCTTTCTGTTTAACGGTTATCTTGAAATCCTTTTGCTCGATCGTAACTTCACCAATATTCGAATCGTTGACCAGTTTGATCAACTCCTGAATTTGCTTGAAATCCATTTGTTTCAATTTAATAGGTTTTTGGTTTAAACAGGGCGACTAAGATAGGAATATTCCCGCTACCACTTCCAAAGGGGGTTCGGGGTAAAAAACTCCTGCGGACCGGTTTATGAAAAAAGCCCCGGACGGGGCTTTCCAAATCAAGAAGTACCTTATTTATTTTACGCGCTCCACGTATTCGCCGGTCTTGGTGTTCACGCGGATGAGTTCTCCTTCGTTTACGAACAGGGGCACCATAACGGTCGCTCCGGTTTCCACGGTGGCGGGCTTCAGCGTGCGGGTGGCCGTATCGCCTTTTACGCCCGGCTCGCTGTAGGTTACCTTCACTACGATCTTATCGGGAAGCTCCACGCTCATCGGGGTTTCTGTTTCCGTGTTGAACAGCACCGAGACCTCGGCGCCTTCTTTCAGGAACTGGGGCGCATCTACCAGCTCTTCCCCGACAGCTACCTGCTCAAAGGTCTCGCTGTCCATGAAGTTGTAGCCGGTTTCGTCCTTGTATAAAAACTGATAATCCTTCCGCTCCACCCGCACCGGGAAGATGGTATCACCGGAGTTCCAGGTTTTTTCAATGGTCCGGTTATTATCAACGCCGGTCAGCTTGGCCCAGACTTTTGCGGCGGCCCGTGCGGTTTTGTTTTCACCGAACTCCACTACTTTGTACAGGCTGCCTTCGAGCTTGATGATCAAACCGCGGCTGATATCTGATGTAGATGCCATAAAAAAAGAAAGTTGATTTTTAGATGTTCATGGCACTACCGTGCAATGAGGCGGCAAATCTACAGCAAAAAGGGCAGAGCGCAAAAGCACGGATCAGCAGCCCTGATCCTTTTTCATCCAGCGAAGAAAAAATGCGGAAGGCAGGCTCCGGAGCTCAATAGCCCCCTGACGGCCGGGACCTCCGTACTTTCTTTGAGCCTCCTCAACGGACAGTTCCGCGATCCGGAACTTCTGCCCCGCAGGGATGGCATACGCCTTACCGGGTTCCAGCCATTTGCCGTCCAGCACCACCCTGTTGCCGGCTCCCTGCAGGGAAACCTCGTTTACTTCCATCCGGTCGGTTTCACTGCCCCCCAGCAGAAATACGGCCGGAGTTTTCAGTACAATATAGGAGCCGGTTTGCTCAAAGCGGAACTGGTTGGAAGGGAACTGCACATAGATCAGCTGGTCTTCGCGCGCAGGGGGCGGAGGCGGCGCCACGTCGCCTTCCGGAGCCGGCCGTGCGGGCTCGGGCGGTGCGGGGCGGGCCGGCTTCGCGGGTGTTACGGCCCGGGCAGGAATAGCCGGCTTCGGCTCCGGGGTGATAGCAGCAGGTGCTGCCGGTTCTGCTGCTGCATCCGCTTCAGGCGGTGCCGGGGGCGGCGGCGGGGCTACCGGCAGCTTTCCGTATTTTTCCTTGAAGCGGCGCATGTCGGCGGAGTTGCTCAGGTCAAACTGCTCGTCTTTCCCGTTTTTGAGCTGCAGGATGATCCGGTCGTTTTTCCAGTGTACGCTCCGCACGGAAGGGTTGCGTTTGAAAAAATCATCGTTTCCTCTGGCCGGCACCACAGCGGGAACGGGCGGCGGCGGAGGGGGTACCGTATCGCTCAGCGATTCCAGGTATTGTGCATAATGGGCCAGCGCTTCCGGGTAGCCAACGGAAGGCCTGTTCAGGTAGGCGGCAGAGGCAGCGGAAAAGCAATCCGTGCAGGGTTCGCCGGCAGGGCCTTTGCGAATGGTCAGGAGCTCCACCAGACCTTTCGGTTCCTTGCTGCCGCTCAGGGTGAAGGCATAGGGGCCTCCGTTGCGGTAGCCTGCTTTTTCCACGCGCAGGCGCACCCGGACGTTTTCAGCAGCCGGGAACCGGAACGAATAATAGCCGTTGGCATCGGTCTCGGTCTGCCGGCCGCTGACCTCGTCCCGGACAGCTACACCGGCCACCGGCAAATGCGTTTCGGCATCAATCACCAGGGCGGCATACTGCAACACCGGTGTTTCGGTACCGGAGTGCTTGCGGAAGGCCAGCAACAGGACGGCACACAGCGGCAGGAGGAAAAGGAATCGGGTCAGATGAATACGTGCAGATGCGGTTTTGTTCATCATGATCATGCGTTTTTTAAGTGAGGAAAAATTGAACCGGGGCGCCATGCGCAAAGGCGTTTCGCCCATGACCTTCAGCAGGAGGTACTGATACTGTTTTTTATCCATGCCCTTTTGCAGCACCCGGCTGTCGGCGATGTACTCCAGGTTCTGCCGCACGGCGCTGCGCACCAGCCAGGCAAAGGGATTGAACCAGTTCAGGAGGCAGAGGGCTTCACAGAAAAGAATATCCACCGTATGGCGTTCCCGCACATGGATGAATTCGTGGAGCAGGATCTCCTTCAGCTCACCTTCCTCGTGCAGCCCCTGGTTCAGGAAAATGGCATTGCCGAAGGAAAACGGCGCGATGCCCTCCTCCAGGTGGTAAATACGTACGCCTTCATCCGAAAGGAGTACGGCTTTCCGCTTCAGCCGCAGGAAAGAAAGGTACTGCAGGCCCAGGCGCGCGGCCAGGAACACCATGCCGGCCAGCAGCAGCCCGGCAAGGACCGCCCACACCGGAAAACCTGGCGTAGGCGCAGCGGCCTGCAGGGTAACCGGTGCGGCATAGCCTTCCACCAGCGGTACCAGCCGGGTAATGGGAGAGGTTTCCAGCGCCCGCGCTTGCAGCACCGGCGTGAGGTTCACCAGCGGCAGGAAAAAGGAAGCAAATGAGTAGCCGAGCAGGTACCAGCGGTTCCACTGGTAAAAGGTAAGGCGGCGCAGCACGAAGTGGTAAAACCCATATACCATGGCGAGGCAGAGCGAGAGCTTGAGCAGGTATACAAAAAGGAGGGGCATAAATACGGTTTTGGTTATTTGCGGCCTTCAATCATGTCGAGGATCTCTTTCAGTTCTGCCGGTGAAAGCTTTTTCTGCTCCACGAAAAAGGACACGAGTTCCTTATAGGAGTTGTCGAAATAGTTTTTCACCACGCCGTTCATGAATTTCTTTTTGTACTCCTCCTCGCTGACGGCCGGCCGGTAGAGGTAGGTATTGCCCACGAGACGGCTCTCCAGGTACCCCTTCTTTTCCAGGTTCTTGATGGTGGAAGCCAGCGTGGTGTAGGGCGGCTTTGCTTCCTCAATGGCTTCCAGGAAGGCCTTGACATTTCCTTCGCCGCATTTCCACACAGCCTGCAGGGCCTGTTCTTCGGGAGGGGTGAGCTTTTCCATATCTACGATGTTTTCGTAAACCTACGAACTATTCGTATATCTACGAAATTTTCGTAACTATTTTTTCTTCCTTTTTTTCCCGGTGGGATACCTTTGGAAAAAGACCGGATGAAACCCCTGATCACCCTTGCCCTCGCCCTGCTCGTTTTCCTGACCGCACCGGCGCAGGTAGCCGATACCACCAAAGCGCCGTACCAGCGGTTTTCTGGATACCCGCCGATCGAGCTCTTACTGGGCGACAGCGCATCCAAATATACCAAGGGCGATATCCCCCGGAACAAGCCCGTGCTCCTGATGCTGTTCAGTCCCGACTGCAGCCACTGCCAGCACACGGCCAGCGAACTGGTGAAACACAAAGAAGAATTCAGGGACATCCAGCTGATCATGGTCACGACAAAGCCGGTATCCGAAATGAACGCCTTTTACAAAAAGTACGGACTGGACGCCCTCCCCGGCCTGGTCATGGGCCGCGACCAGATTTACCTCCTCCCCTCCTGGTTCCGCATCCGCAACTTTCCCTACCAGGCCTTTTACAATAAAAAAGGAAAGCTCATCACCACCTTTGAAGGCTCGATGACGGTCCGGAAGATGCTGGACACTTTCAGGGATTGACGATTTACGATGGACGATTTACGATTGTGTTTTAAGGGTGAATTCCGCCTTGGTATCTATTCCTTTTTTAGCCGAATGAACTAAGATCCCCACCTGCATTTATTTCTCTTGCTGTCTTGTCCCTTTGCCGTTCGGCAAGGAAGCTCCGGCGGCCAACATGATCCCGCCTGCCTCACTAATCAACCGGTTAACTATTCAACTTTTCTGACCGGCACTACCTCCGTCACCATTCCCCCAATACCACTACCTTCGCAACGCCAACAAAATTTCAACCATAAACCACAGATCAATGAAAGTTACCGTTGTAGGCGCCGGAGCCGTGGGAGCCACCGTTGCCGATAACATCGCCCGCAAAGAGTTATGTGAGGAACTGGTACTGCTCGACATCAAGGAAGGCGTTGCCGAAGGCAAAGCGCTGGACATGACCCAGACCGCCGCCCTCCTCGGCTTTGACACCAAGATCACCGGAAGCACGAACGACTACGCCAAGACCGCCGGTTCGCAGGTGGTGGTGATCACTTCGGGCCTGCCCCGCAAGCCGGGCATGACCCGCGAGGAGCTGATCGGCGTGAATGCCAACATCGTGAAAGGGGTGGCCCAGAACATCCTGCAGCACTCGCCCGATGCGATCCTTATCGTGATCAGCAACCCGATGGATACCATGACCTACCTAGCCCTGCAATCCACCGGCCTGCCGAAGCACCGCATCATCGGCATGGGCGGCGCCCTCGACAGCGCCCGCTTCAAGTGCTACCTCAGCCTGGCGCTGAACTGCTCGCCCAACGACCTGAACGCCATCGTGATCGGCGGTCACGGCGATACCACCATGATCCCCCTGATCCGCTATGCTACCTGGAACTCGGTACCGGTAACGGAATTCCTGAGCGAAGAACAGCAGAAGCAGATCGTGGCCGATACCATGGTAGGCGGTGCCACCCTCACGAAACTCATCGGCACTTCGGCCTGGTATGCACCGGGTGCAGCGGGAGCCGCTATGGTGGAAAGCATCCTGCGCGATGAAAAGAAACTCATTGCCTGCTCGGTAGCCCTGGAAGGAGAATACGGACAGAGCGACATCTGCCTCGGCGTACCGGTGATTATCGGGAAGAACGGCTGGGAAAAGATCCTGGACTACAAGCTCAATGCCGACGAGCAACAGCTGTTTGCAAAGAGCGCCGATGCCGTACGCAACATGAACGATGTGCTCAAGACCCTCTAACGGGTAACCTTCTTATAAAAAAGCGAAGCCACGGCTTCGCTTTTTTTATGCACGCATTGTATTAATACAAAATCAGTTTCTCGGAAAAGGCCTTCCCGGATGCATCATGGATCCAGGCGATGTATACCCCTTTCGGGAGGAAGCCTGCAGGCAGATGGGTTACGCTCTGCGTCAGCAGCAACCGGTATACCTGCCGGCCCGACAGATCCATGATGCGCAGGGTGTAACGGCCCGACTCCGGTACCACAACCCTGGGCGCTGCTAGCGCAGGGGCCGGGTTCGGAAAGAAGAGGACCGGCCGGGAAGCTTCGGTATAATACACTGACTCTACGCTGCTGAGGAATTCCAGTCCATTGCTCAACCGCACGCGCACCCGGTAATCGTTGCGGCCCTGCTGCAATGCCGGGTCCCGGAAGGTATACTCCAGGTCATCCGGAAGGGAAATACTGTCTGCCGGCCGGAAATTTCCACCCTCCCATTTTTCAAAATACAGTTGCTCGATGCCGTACACCGAACCCAATTGAAGCGTGAACCCGGCAGCCTGCCCGTCGCGGCCCGTAAAGAAAAACCCGTTGAGGAAGCAGCCGGCTGCCGTGGCCTCATTGATG
>DATAGL010000118.1:0-4176 GCA_036263755.1 Chitinophagaceae bacterium
GCAGGATATCGGCATCCAGCTCCGCCGCCTTTTTGAGGCCGATGCTCATGGCTTCACTTTCCTCAGGGTTGGGATAGACCACCGTGGGGAAATTCCCGTCCGGTGTACTCTGTTCTTCCACGATGTGCACATTCTCGAAGCCGAAAGCCTGGAGCACACGCGGAGCCAGGGTAATGCCCGTTCCGTGGATGGGGGTATATACGATCTTCAGGTCTTTCTGTTGCTGAATCACTTCCGGGTACACCGAAAGGCCCTTGACCATGCCAATGTAGGCTTCGTCCAGTTCTTCGCCGACGAGGGTGATCAGGTTTTCATTTCCGCTCCATTTCACCTCATCCACGGAGCTGATCTTTTCCACTTCCGTGATGACATTCTTATCGTGCGGCGGCACCAGCTGGCCGCCGTCATTCCAGTAAGCTTTGTACCCGTTGTATTCTTTCGGATTATGGGAGGCGGTACAAACCACACCGCCCTGGCAGCCAAGGTGGCGGATGGCAAAGGAAAGCTCGGGCGTGGGACGCATGGCTTCAAACAGGAACACCCGGATGCCGTTGGCGGCAAAAACGTTGGCCGTGGTTTCCGCAAAGAACCGGCTGTTGTTCCGGCTGTCGTGGGCAATGGCCACTTTCACCTCGCCTTCAAAGCTTTTTTTCAGGTAATTGGCATAACCCTGTGTGGCCATGCCTACCGTGTATTTATTCATCCGGTTGGTGCCGATACCCATGAGGCCGCGCAGTCCGCCGGTACCGAATTCAAGGTTTTTATAAAAGGCATCGGCCAGCTCTTCTTCGTTGCCCTGCTGCAGTGCTCTGATTCCGTTCTTTACTTCTTCATCAAAGTTTCCATTGAGCCAGGAAGCTACTTTCTGTTGAATGGCTGCATCCATAACGTCTACTTGGTTTTTGGTTTGGGTTTGAAGGTACCTTTTTATCGTATGCGCTGCGAATTTACGGTGCAGCGTACTTTTGAACCGTGAAGAAGATTTTTTTTTGGTTGTTCTTTTTGTGCGGCAGCTGCACCCTGGCGCAGGAAACCGGTTCTCCTCCTGATTCATCCGGCAGCATCCGGATGCCCACAGCCCGGGAATACCGGCAACGGAAATGGACCGTAGGCTCGCTCTCCCTGGCAACCTACGGCGGGTCGCTGCTCCTGCTGCAGCGTGCCTGGTACCGGCAGTACGAGCGCACCTCCTTCCATACGTTCAACGACAGCCGTGAATGGTTGCAGACCGATAAGGTCGGGCATACCTGGTCGGTGTATCAAACGGCCCGGGCTTCCGCCGCCCTGTGGCGCTGGGCGGGTTTGCCTCAAAAGAAAGCTGCCTGGGTCGGTGCCGCCAGCGGCTTTGCCTACCTTACGGTGGTGGAGCTGCTGGATGCCCATTCGGCACGCTGGGGCTGGAGCTGGTCGGATATGGCCGCCAACGGCGCCGGCTCCCTGCTGATGGCGGTACAGGAATCCGCCTGGGGCGAACAGCGGTTGCAGCTGAAATTTTCGGCGCATGTGAAACAGTATGGGTCGGAACTGCGGCCGCGCGCCGATGGCTTGTTTGGTAAAACCATTCCGGAACGGCTCTTAAAAGATTACAATGCCCAAACCTACTGGCTGAGTGTTCCCCTGCATACAATGACTCCCTCGGCAAAAATCCCCCGGTGGCTGAGCATGGCCATCGGCTATGGAGCGGAAGGTGTTTTTGGCGGCTTCGAAAACCGGGCATATGATGCACAGGGAAACGTGGTATTCGACCGGCGCGACCTTCGGCGGCAGCGGCAATGGTTTCTTTCACCGGATATTGATCTGACAAAGATCCGCACCCGCAGCAAATGGGTCCGCTCCCTGCTGTTTGCCGCCAACTGCCTGAAAATGCCGGCACCGGCACTGGAGCTTACCGGGGGCAGAATAAAAGGAAGATGGCTGTACTTTTAATGCAGCCAGGCACCGGTAATATCACCATCGGCGGTTTCCACCGAAATATGCTCCTGCAGCGTAGTGGCTACGGACAGGCCTACATAGTCGGACTGGACCGGGAATTGTTTATGGCTGCGTTCCACCAGCACAAGGGTCTGGATGCCTTTGGGCTGGAACGAAAGGAAAGGCTTTACCGCATACAATAAAGTACGCCCGCTGTCAGCCACATCATCTACCACGATCACGGTCTTCCCGTCAAAACCGGTTCCGCCCTCGATCCGGGCTTCCAGCGGTTGCTTCTTATTCAGGTGGATGGTAACCAGGTCGATGGTACAGGGATAAATGGTCTGCAATTCGCGTACAAGGTGCTGTGCCACGATGATGCCGTTGCCGGATACGCCGGCAATGACCAGTTCACGGCAGTCGTCGTTGCGCTCCGCAATTTCAAAGGCCATGCGCCGGAGCTTCCGCCGGGCGGTTTCGGCAGAGAGGATGGGATTCTTTTCTATGGTGGTCATCTTCAATACTTACAAACCTTAATTTAGCAAAACTAATAGGTTCACATGCAGATCGCGCAACAAATTTTATTTATCGTGCTGACGGCTGCTGCCGTCTGGATCTTCATCCGCAAAGCGGGCTTTATCCGGCGCAATATCAACCTGGGGCGCGATGAAAAAATGGAACCGCATCCCGACCGGTGGCGCAACCTGCTGCTGATGGCCTTCGGTCAGAAGCGGATGTTCGACAAGCCCTTCGTAGCCGTACTGCACCTGATCGTATACGCGGGCTTCATCATTATCAATATTGAGATCCTGGAGATCGTTCTCGACGGCATCCTCGGAACGCACCGCCTTTTTGCTGCTCCCCTGGGAGCCTTTTATACGTTTGTCATTAATTTTTTCGAGGTCCTTGCTTTCCTGGTGCTTGCTTCCTGTGTCATCTTCCTCCTGCGCAGGAATGCGGTTAAAGTACGCCGGCTGAACCAGCCGGAACTGAAAGGTTGGCCGCAGTCCGACGCCAATTACATCCTGATTTTTGAGATCGTCCTGATGTCGCTGTTCCTGATCATGAATGCCGCCGACCGCAACCTGCAGCTGCGCGGCGAAGCACATTATGCCGATGTAGGATCGTTCTGGGTTTCCGGACTTATAGCCCCGTTATTTGCCAACCTGGGCACCGGAGCCCTTGTGGCGGTGGAACGGACCGCCTGGTGGCTGCATATTGCCGGCATTTTTGTCTTCCTCAATTACCTGCCCTATTCAAAGCACCTCCACATCATCCTGGCGTTCCCGAATACCTACTATGCCCGGCTGATGCCGCAGGCCCAGATGACCAATATGCCCGAAATCCAACGCGAAGTGCTTTATGCCATGCAGCCGGAAACGGTACCCGCTGATGCGGCTCCGGAAGCCCCGAAAAAGTTCGGGGCCAGGGACGTAACCGACCTGAGCTGGAAAAACCTGCTCGATGCCTATACCTGTACCGAATGCGGGCGGTGTACGGAAGCCTGCCCGGCCAACCAGACCGGGAAAGTGCTCTCGCCCCGCAAGATCATGATGGACACCCGTGACCGGATGGAAGAAGTGGGACTGCAGCGCGATAAGACCGGTGCGGTTGCGGAAGATGGCAAGAGCCTGCTCCACGATTATATTTCCACCGAGGAACTCTGGGCCTGTACTTCCTGCCAGGCTTGCGTACAGGCCTGCCCGGTACTGATCAGTCCCCTTCATATCATCAATCAGCTGAAGCGGTACCTGGCTCTCGAGGAAAGCCGCCAGCCCGGCGAATGGAACGGCATGTACAGCAATATCGAAAACAACTTCGCGCCCTGGAAATTCAGTCCCGACGAACGGGATGCCTGGGCACGGGAACAGGGCTAGGCTAAACTGATTTCCTTCATCAGGATTGGGGTTGCTGGCTTATCTTCATGTACTTCCGATTTCCTGCTCCAAACTGCCTTTTTTTCTTTCGTCCCATCGGGCCTCCCACGCATAAATTTCACCCGGAGAGCTTGGAAACCTTGCGCTTACGAAGTAAGTTCGTCTTGCATAAATAGGTACCCGCGAACGGGCAGGCTTTAGTTCCTTAGGCGAAATCTCTTAGTACCGGTTAACGGTATCTACCCTTACCCTTGCGAAATGCGGGCACTTCCGGTTGATTCTGGAACGGAATGTTTATTTTGATCACCGGCGCGGCAGGCTTACTTCCGCGCAAAGCCAATATCTATGTTGCTGAAACCTGTTTCCGGGATCGTTTTGACCCGGGCGT
>DATAGL010000119.1:0-2167 GCA_036263755.1 Chitinophagaceae bacterium
CGGCGCTTTGAGTCCTGTACACACCCTGCCACCGCTGTCAGGCTGGTCGTAGCCGGTCAGCGCCCGGCCCGCTTCTGGCACGGCATTTACAGTATAGGTATAAATGCCAGTTATGAACGAAGAACGCCAAGAGCAGCAACCGGGAAGGAGCCAGCAGGCGGCCTCCGACCCTCCGGAAAACTCCACCACCTCGCGGGAGATCGTGGATCGTCACATGCAGGACCAGCACCATGAAATCACCGATGCGGAAATGCGGAGCGTGAAAGTGGGTGCTGATACGGAAACGCCCACTGTAGGTGCCGAGCTCCAGGCCCGCTTTACTGAAGATGCGGAGGAAACGGGCGATCCGGCCAGTCATACGGATGCCGATCATGGAGTGCCGGGTATCCAGTCCGGGGAACGCCCGCCGAATCCCTGGGATGTAGTCGGTTAAACCATTTTTCTTTGCCCGTCCAACGCCTCGCCGAGGCGTTTTTTATGCCCTTTGTGGTGGGGCTTCTACAACCGGCAAACAACCTCACGTACGCTTTCGCCTTTACAATCAGGGGCTTGAGAAAATGGCACGGTGTTCATACCTGTATTCTTGTTGTTAAAAATTTGTGTTATGAAAACAGTGGATTTAAGAAAAAGTGCGGCAGCAGCAAAAAGCAAGTTTACAGGTTATGGCGTAACGGTGCTGATGGTGTTAATCTTCCTGACCGTTTGGTTTGCCAGTCTATACATGCTGATCAACAGCCCGGCCTGATCCCGGCTGTCCATAAGGTTACACTTTTTTGATGGAGTCCTGCGCAGCGGGACTTCTCTGTTTTAAATTGAACCTCCGTTGGATGTACGATGTACAATGTACGATGTACGGTGGGTTGGCAACCTGTTTTTGTAATCAGATAATACAGGCATCCTAAAGCAGATCAACCATTCAACCGATCAACACCTAATTCCCAATTCCATCCTCCCCTCCCCCGTCCATCGCTTCCTCTTCCAGCTTACGCAGGAACAGTTCGAGGAAGGCGGCTTCCGAAGCGGCCATGCGGCGGCCGGCAGCGGTTTGCATCTGGCCGGGCAGCCGCAGCAGCTTCAGGGGAAAATGATCGAGGGCGTAAGCGGTATCGTCAAGCGGCCGGTGAGTACCGTGCAGGTCGCCGGGATGAAAGAGCTGCCCGCCAAGCCGGCCGGCCGTATAAAAACAACGGGCGATACCGATGGCCCCAAGGGCTTCCATGCGATCGGCATCCTGCAGGATACGGGCTTCCGGTGTCCGGGGCGGAATACCTGCAGAAAAGGAGTGCGCTTCAATGGCATGAGCCACTTCGGGGATCAGCCCGGCCGGAAAGTCAGTAAACTTCTCCTGCAGTAATCGGGTAGCCGCCTCCGCACTCAGAACGGAGGAACGGGACCGGTCCGGGTGGTTCTTCGGCAGGGAGATCAGGTCGTGGAAATAGGCGGCGGCCAGCAGCACGCGCTCATCGGCTATACTTCCCTCCTCCCGGTTGAGCAGGCGGCATCTTTTCCAGACCCGGTGAAAATGGTGCAGGTCATGCGCCGCGTCGTTGTGGGGATGCGCTTCCAGGTAAGCAATGAACCGGGGGCGCCAGGCAGCCAGGAATGAATCCATGGGAATAAGTTACGTAGGTTTACAAGAGAACATCCTGCAGGGCTTCCTGCCAGATGCGGTAGCCTTTTTCATTCATATGAAGTTTGTCTTTCAGGAACAGCTCCGGGCGGGGCTTGCCGTCCTTGGTGAGCATTTTCGAGTATACATCCACGTATTGGGTATTCGGCTTCATTTTCAGGAACAGCTCGATCATGCGGTTCAGGCGCACCATCTTGGGCATCAGCTGCGCGCGGCTGGGGCTGGGCTTTAAGGAAAGAAACACGACGGGGGTTGCCGGGAATTGCTCGCGGATCCGGACAAACAGCTGCTTGAAGCGGTACAGCACCAGGTCTTCGGTTACGGCCGCATCCGCAGCGAGGTCGTTTTCCCCGCAGTAAATCACGATCTGCTTCGGGGCATAGGGAAATACGATGTCTTCCACGTACCGGACCTGGTCGGCCAGGGTGGAGCCGCCAAAGGCGCGGTTGAGAATAGGCTTGCCGGGAAAATATTGCTGCACATCCTTCCAGTTGGTAAAGGAAGAACTGCCGATGAACAGGATCGATCCGGCTGAAG
>DATAGL010000120.1:0-4184 GCA_036263755.1 Chitinophagaceae bacterium
CGGTGAAAAGCCTTCGCTCCTCCTGAGCGTCCTCCGCAACAAATGCCCGCGGTGCCGCCGGGGCAACCTGTACCAGTTCGGCAATGCCTACAACTTCCGCAACTTCATGAAGATGCACGAGCGCTGCCCGGTATGTACCCAGCCGCTGGACATGGAGCCCGGCTTTTATTACGGCACCAACATGGTTTCCTACACCCTGGCCGTGCTCATCTGTATTTTTACTTTTTTTACCTGGTGGCTGACGATCGGCTTTTCGCTGTCCGACAACCGCTTCTTCTGGTGGATCGGCGTCAATGCCTTTCTGCTCATTGCCCTGCAGCCCCTGCTCATGCGGCTCTCCCGCTCCGTCTGGATCGCGTTCTTTGTTCCCTATTCCCCCAACTGGGATAAGGGCGACATCATCGTACCCGAGCGGGTTAACAAGGAACAATCGGGTAACTGGTAACCGCGAACCACGAACCACGGATTAGCAGGATTTTGAAGGGATTATGGGGATGGGATTTTGGGATGGGCTGCACACAACAAGGGAAAGCCACAGAAGGCGCGAAGGTTACTTTTGTACCTTACGTAACCCCAAATTGGATCGTCAATCGTCAATCGTCAATCGAACACATCGTACATCATACACCGTACATCGTACATCGCAAACCCTATCCCCCTGTCCGGTTCACCTCCTCCAGGCTGTTCGCCTTCCGGGTTTCCGTTTTGGAGCCTTTACTGAAATGATAGCGGAGGGTGAGTCCGATGTTGCGGACCCGGAAGTACTGGTCGAAATCGTTGATATTGCCGTTGATATCGGTAGCAAACCGGAAGCGCTGGCCTTTGAACAGGTCATTGGCCGTCAGGCTGAGGTCCAGCTTTTTCTTTACGAGGCTTTTTTTCAGACCGGCGTCGGCCCGGAACCAGGGCGCGATCTGGTACAGGCCGCTCACGGATGGCCCCCGGTACAGCAGGTTCAGCTCAGCCCGCAGGTCCCAGGGCAGCTGGATGGTATGGTTCGACTGCACCATGTAAAACACCTGGTCATTTACCAGTTCGCCCTTGCTGTCCTGCATGCTGAACTTGGTATAGGAAAGCACCATCGTGTTTTGCGTATCCCACCATTTCGTCAGCCGCACCGGTGCCATGGCGGTCAGGCCTACGTTGTGGCCGTCATTCACATTGCCGGTGTAATACACCGTAGTGGCGCTGTCGGCATCCAGCAGCGGCAGTTCGGCAATGACGTCTTTTGTCAGCTGGTAATTGAAAACGAGGTTATATGTTTTCCTGAACGTCTGCGTGATGCTGATGGCATGCGCAAACTGCGGGCGCAGGTAGGGGTTGCCCTGGAACCAGGTGTAGGGATCGCGGTAAAAGAGGAAGGGGTTCAGGTTGCCGTAATAAGGACGCTGGATCCGGCGGCTGTAGCTGTAGTTCACCCCGTAATTTTCACTTACTTTCTGCTGGATGAACACGCTCGGGAACAGGCTCAGGTAATTCCGTTCGGTAGTCTGGCCCGTGGTGAGCATTCTTCCCAGCGAGCCGGTATGCTCGGCGCGCAGGCCGGCCTGAACACTGATCCGCTTGCTCAGCGTGCCGCTGTAGTTGATGTAGGCCGCCAGGATGTTTTCCCGGTAGTTGAAGTGGTTGGTCCGGCGCGGATCCAGTTCGCGCTGCGGACCATTGTTGAAGTAAAAACGTGCATCGTTATCCGACAATACATGGCTGGCCTTCACCCCGGTTTCCCATTTGCGCCCGTTGGGGCCGGCCTTCGTATAATCGGTCTTGAACGAGTAGATATCGAAACCGTTGGGCACATCGGTGTACAGGAAATCCTGCCGCACCGGGTCCGCACCTGTCAGGTCGGTGAAAAAATTATAAAAATAAGCTTCGCCCCGGTTGGTGATGCGGGCGTAATCCACGTCGGCCGTAAGCCCGCTGCCCAGCGTATCGAACTTCCCCCCGTAATGCAGGTTGCTGGTGAACGAGGTAAACGTGTTCGTACCGTAGTTGTCGGCCTGGATAAATTCGGAGGGACGCTTTGCTTCCGGACCTAGGTACGTACTGGTCAGGAAATCGTTCTCCAGGCTGTTCGTACCGTAATTCACCATGAAGCCCAGGCTGTGCCTGGTGTTGAAGCTGTAGTCCGAGCCGAGCCGCAGGGCCGGCGGGCCCGAAACGTAAAAATTACCGGTGGCCACCTGGTCGAAATACGTGGTTTTCTGGTCGCCGTAGAACACCCGGGTAAAGGTCGCTTCCCGGCCGCCGGCACGACGGGCAAAGTCGAGGTTGAGGAACGAATTCCAGCGGCCGATCTTCCAGTTCACATTCCCGCCGGCATTGTACGCATGCTGCTTGCCGTTGTACACCCAGCCGGCATAGGTGCTGCCGTTGATGCCCCGCCGGTCGTTCTTTTTCAGGTTGATGTTGAGGATGCCCGAAGATCCTTCCGCATCAAAACGGGCCGAAGGATTGGTGATGATTTCAATGTTGCGGATATTCTCGGCCGACATGCCTTCCAGAAGGGTGCGGAGCTCACGGGCCGAGAGGTAGGTAAGCTTTCCGTCGAGCATCACCGTAACGCCTGACCGTCCGTTGAGCTGGATGTTACCGTCCTGGTCGATGAACACGCCCGGCGCCCGGGCCAGCACGTCAAAGGCGGTGCTGCTGGAAGCCAGCGCCGTTCCTTCCACGCTGACCACCAGCCGGTCGGCTTTCTGCACGATGGTGGGCCGCAGGGAACGGACACTCACGGTTTTCAGGGTCTGTGCGTCGGTCTTCAGGGCGATAGTGCCGAAGTCACGGGCAAAGCCGGTTCCGTCCACGGTAAATTCCGGTGTGGCGCTGCCCCTAAAGCCGATGGAAGAAAACTGCAGGAAATAGCGGCCGGGCGCGGGTGCGGCCAGCGAAAAGCGTCCGGTGGTGTCGGTGAGCGTCGCGGTCGTCCAGGCGGTATCCGGCAGCCGGAACAGCGTAACGTTGGCATGACTGACAACGGTACCCTTGTCATCGGTCAGCCGGCCGGTCAGGCCCTGCGCGTGTGCCAGCATTGTTCCTGATAAGAACAGGAAGAAGAAGCAGATGGTCTTCATACAGAAGTTTTCAGTGTGTCGCACCGGTTACCGGTGCACTGCAATAATGCTACTAATTAATTAGTACCAATCCGAATATATTAGCAACGGAGCTTTTCGTAGATGAATGGCGTGGGGAGAAGAAGGGGGAGTTGGGAATTGGGTGTTGGGTGTTGGTAAAGTTAATCAGTTGAATGGTTGCAAAGGGTGGGGACGATGTATGCCCTGCTCCTATAAACTGTGGGGGAGCAACGGAACAAGTGAACCCGTGAACTTTTCGAACCAGTAACGGCAGCCTACCAGATAACCAACCGGCTGGAACCTATTATTAAACTTTTGTCTCCCTGCCGGAAATGCCACCTCCGGGCACAGTTTGTGTGGTGACAGCGGTTCACCTAAAACCATTTTTATGTCTCAAATGAACAGCCTGAAAGAATTACTGCGCCACGACGTGCAGCAGCTCCTTTCCTGCGAGGAACAGATCATTGCCGCCCTGCCCGCCATGGTGGCCAAGGCGGGCAACCCGGCCCTGAAACAGGCCCTGGAAGAGCACCTGCGCGTAACCGAGCGGCAGCGCGACCGCATCAATGAAGTGCGCCGCATACTGGGTGCCACGGAAGAATCCGTCACCGATCACCAGGGATTCCTCACCCGGCTCATGGGCGCCGGCGACAAATGCAAGGGCGTGGAAGGTATTATTGAAGAAGGCGTGAAGGTGATGGCCGAAGACCTGAGTCCCGAAGTAATGGATGCGGCCATCATCGGCGGCTGCCAGAAGATCGAGCATTACGAGATCGCCTGTTACGGCACGGCCCGCACGTATGCCGAGCAGCTGGGGCTCACCGAGGTAGCCCAGTTGCTGCAGCAGACCCTGCTGGAGGAACAGGATGCCGACGACCGCCTGAGCGCCCTGGCCATGGCCGATGTGAACCTGCGGGCGGAAGCCGGTGGCGTGCAGTAGGGAGGGAGTTTGAGTGGTATATGGGGTATTGGTAGTACTAGTAGTATTAGTAGTATTGGTGGTATTGGCAGTATTAGTTGTATTGGTAATGTTGAATGAGTTTCGAACAAAAGTCCTGGAAGCAGGGAATGATTCGCATACCATAGAATCAATGATGCACTTCCAAATACCAC
>DATAGL010000121.1:0-3357 GCA_036263755.1 Chitinophagaceae bacterium
TGCCTGCAGACCCGCAGCGTTTGCCTGCTGCACGGCGTGACCTCCAGCGGAAAGACCAATATCTACATTAAACTGATCGAAAGCCTGATGCGCCAGGGCAGGCAGGTGCTGTACATGCTGCCCGAGATCGCCCTGACCTCGCAGATCATCCGCCGCCTCCAGAAACACTTCGGGGGCTACATCGGGATCTACCATTCGAAGTTCAGCCAGAACGAACGCGTGGAGATCTGGAACAAGGTAAAGAGCGGAGAGCTGAAAGTGGTGCTGGGCGCCCGCTCGGCACTCTTCCTGCCTTTTCTCGACCTGGGCCTTGTGATTTGTGATGAGGAGCACGACGGGTCCTACAAGCAGCAGGACCCGGCGCCCCGCTACCACGGGCGCGATGCCGCCGTGTACCTGGCTTCCCTCACCGGTTCGAAGGTATTGCTGGGCAGTGCCACGCCCGCCCTGGAAACCTATTATAACGCGAAAACGGACAAATACGGGCTCGTGGAACTGACCGAGCGGTATGGTGATGTGCGCATGCCTACCATTGAAATGGTGGATACCCGGATGGTGGCCAAGAAAGGAGGGGAGAAGGTGATGTTCTCCCCCCGGCTGCTGGAAGAGATCCGTTCGACCGTGGACAAAAAAAAGCAGGCCATCCTGTTTCAGAACCGGCGCGGTTATGCACCTTACCAGTTGTGCACCGTATGTGCCTGGATCGCGCAATGCCGCAACTGCGACGTGTCGCTTACCTATCACAAGCAGTCCAACAAACTGAAGTGCCATTACTGCGGACATATCTATCCGCCGTCACCCACCTGCCAGGCCTGCGGGTCCGACAAGCTGGTGCAGCGCAACTTCGGTACGGAACGGATCGAGGAAATGCTGGAGCAGGAACTGACCGGCCTGCGCGTGAGCCGGATGGACCTGGACGCGGTGCGGAACAAGAATGCGCATGACGTGCTGATCCAGCAGTTCGAGCAGGGAAAGATCGATGTGCTGGTGGGCACCCAGATGGTGGCCAAAGGACTG
This sequence comes from Chitinophagaceae bacterium, assembly GCA_036263755.1. GTDB lineage: Bacteria > Bacteroidota > Bacteroidia > Chitinophagales > Chitinophagaceae > Flavisolibacter. The sequence continues at coordinate 1,018 of DATAGL010000121.1, forward strand.
GATTTCGACAACGTGGAGCTGGTGGGCATCCTGGATGCCGACGGCCTGCTGCATTTTGCCGAATTCCGCGTCAATGAGCGGGCCTTTCAATTGATGGAGCAGGTAAGCGGGCGCGCCGGCCGCCGCGACGGAACGGGCCGGGTCCTTATCCAGACTGCCAACCCGCAGCACCCCGTGCTGCAGCATGTGGCCCGCCACGATTTTATTGGCCTGTACCTGGAAGAGATCGAAAAGCGGAAGCAGTTTCAATACCCGCCGTTCACGCGCATCATCCATATCCAGTTCCGGCACAAGGAACGGAATACCGTTTTCGAAGCGGCGCAGGCCTTTGCACGGGGATTGGAAACCGCTTTCGGCGCCCACCTTGTGGGTCCGGCCGAACCGGTGGTCAACCGGGTGCGGAACCAGTTCCTCATGGAGTTGCTCCTCAAGCTGCCCCGTGATACAGGTGTCATCGCCCAATGCAAAAAAACAATCCTGAACCAGATCGCCCTGCTCCATGCCGAGAAGCAGTTCCGCAGTGTCATCGTGGTGCCGGATGTGGATGCGGTTTGAGGGAAGCTGCGGGCTTTGAGCTACAAGCTACAAGCTGCAAGCCACAAGCAGGTTTAAATAGATTTATAAAAGAGGCGGAAAGCTTTTAGCTTTCCGCCTCTTTTATTTTTTCCAGTTTATCCTATTCACAGCTCACAGCTCGCAGCCTGAAGCTTGAAGCTTGTAGCTTGAAGCTTCAAGCTCTCTTACTTCTTCTCCAGTACCAGCACCACCTTATTAAAATCAGCGGCTGCATTGATTACTTTTTTGAAGGCCGGGTATTGCTCGAGCGGGTAGTGATAACGGGCGTAGTCCTCGCGGATGGTGATGCGGAGCACGTTGCCGGTTTGCTCGTAGGTGCAGACAAAGCCCATGGTCAGCTGCTCCTTTTCCTTGTACACTTCATTGAACTGAAGGTCTTTCAGGTTCTTCACTTCGTAGCCCTGCGGGAGGGTCAGCTCGATGGTGCGCACCAGCGCATGGGGGTAGGTAACGTCGATGTCGGTCTTGCGTTCTTTCGTTTCATACATTTCGCTCTGCTGGCCGATGAACTCACCGACTTTCACAATGATCTTGTTGCCGGCACGCTCCACCAGCTGCGCCGACTTCACCTTTGCCTTGATGATAAAAGGAACATAGGGATCGCTCTGCTCCATTTCCTTGTTCTCCAGCGACTGCGACAGGATGTTCTCCGAATTGGTGCCGAACTTGATCAGCTCTTTCATGAACTTGCGCTGGTCTTCGGCATCGTAGTATACGAACGGAACGCGGTAGTTGCCCGCTGCATAGCCACCGTACGACTGCGCCACATCCAGCTCCAGCGATTCGCCCTCGTCATCCAGCTTTGCCTTGATATCCATGTTGAGGAAGGAATGCTTGTACTCTTCCATGGGGATGCTGCGGATCTCGGCAATGGCCGTGTTCATGCCGCCGATGGAAGTGGCCACGCAGAACAGGCCGTTGGTGTTGGTCCAGTTCGGCGGGATCCAGGGATAGCGGAACACCGTAGCCGTGGGCGCCATGTACTTGCGGGTACCGGGAAAATAAAACAGGAAGTGGCGGGCGTTGCTCCAGTTTTCGAGGTTGCGGTCGATGGTATAGTCGGAACGGTCGCCGGCAAGCACGATCTGGAAAGGTACGCCTGCTTCGGTGAGTGCGGCGCCGATGAGCTTGCAATAGGCCCGCTCGCTGGATACTTTCGATTTGATCACCTTCAGCAGGTCGGCCGCGTCTTCGTCGTCCAGTTCCTCGCGGGCGATGTAATGCTTCTTGAAGAAGTTCTCGATGGCCATGATCTTCTCGGCTTCGCTCTGGCCTTCCTTCACACCGGCCTCCTTCACGAGGTCCCGGATGCGTTTCCGTTCCTTTTCGCTGACATCCGTATAGAGCGCGTAGGCTTTCCTGGCCAGTTCATTCCAGGTAAAGAGGCGGGTTTTATCGGCGCTGGCCTTGTTGAAGGAAAGCTTGTATTCCACGCGTTTCAGGCTGGCGTCGAACATCGAATATTTTTCCTCTTCGGAGGCATCCAGGCCTTCCGCTTCCACGTACAGGGCCCGCTTTTCCCCGATCAGGGTGTCCTTACAGGCCGGCAGGTTGTTGAAGCTTTTCGTCTCAAAATGGAGGTGACCCGGTGTGATGAGGTCGAACCGGCTTTTCATGACCGGAAAATTGGAAGCGATGATCTCCCGGCCGAAGAAAGCCGGGTACTTTTTTACGGTGTAGTGGTACTCCACCTGGCAGCCTTTGGTCAGGCCGTCGAGGGCAAAGATCTTGTACTCCCGGTCTTCTTCCTTCAGGTCCTTGATA
>DATAGL010000122.1:0-7569 GCA_036263755.1 Chitinophagaceae bacterium
CCTGCAACCTGCATCTCCCAACTTTAAACCACCAACTTTACCCTCACCCTCGTAAATTCGCCCCCAAATCACCGCCATGGCCCAGATCAGACCTTTCCGCGCGCTGCGTCCGCACATCGAGTATGCTCCCCAGGTAGCTTCGCGCCCCTATGATGTGCTGAATTCCGAAGAAGCCCGCCAGGAAACCGCCGGCAACCTCCTGTCGTTCCTGCACGTCACCAAATCGGAGATCGACCTGCCCGCCGGCTCCGACTTGTACAGCCCCGCCGTGTACGACACCGCCCGGGCCAACCTGCAGCAATTCATCGACAACAAAGTGCTGTTCCAGGACGAGGCCCCCTGCTACTACATTTACGAGCTGCAGTGGAAAGGCCGCCGGCAGACGGGACTGGTCTGCGTATCGTCGGTAGACGACTACTTCAACGACGTGATCAAGAAGCACGAGTTCACCCGCCCCGAAAAAGAGCAGGACCGCATCAACCACATCCGCACCACCCGCGCGCAGACGGGCAACGTGTTCCTCGCCTGCAAGGACATCCGGGAGCTGAACGACCTGCTGGACCACTGGAAGCAAAACAACCTGGCCGCCTACAACTTTACGGCCGAAGACAGCGTACAGCATACGGTCTGGGTGGTGGACGCCCCGGCCACCATCGACGCCATCACCCACCTGTTTGCCGAAAAAGTGCCCTTCACCTATATCGCCGACGGCCACCACCGCGCCGCCTCCGCCGCCAAAGTGCAGCAGGAGCTGCCCGAATCGGAAGACGCCCGGTACTTCCTCACCACGATCTTCCCGGCCGACCAGCTGGCCATCCTCGATTACAACCGCGTGGTGAAGGACCTCAACGGCCTGTCCGAGGAAGCGCTCCTGGATGCCCTGCGCGCCGACTTTACCGTGGAGGCGGGCGAAAAGGCGGTGCAGCCGGCCGCCCTCCACCAGTTCGGCATGTACCTGGGCGGGCAGTGGTACACCCTCACGGCCAAAGAAGGCACCTTCCGCACCGACCCCATCGGCGTGCTCGACGTGACCATCCTGCAGGAAAGCATCCTCGACAAACTGCTGGGCATCCGCGACCCCCGCACCGACAAGCGGATCGATTTCGTGGGCGGCATCCGCGGCCTCCAGGAGCTGGAGCACCGCGTGAACAGCGGCGACATGAAGGTGGCATTCAGTTTGCATCCTGTGACGATCCAGCAGCTGTTCGACATCGCCGACAGCGGCAACGTGATGCCGCCGAAAAGCACCTGGTTCGAACCAAAGCTGCGCGACGGCCTGCTGACGCACCTCATCTGAGGCGCCGCCGGCCTAAAGGAATTGTTATAATACGCGAAGCGCGGCCCCGTTCCGCCTCTTTGCCCTTAATTTGAAATATGAAACACCTGCTGTTCCTCCTTGCTGCCTTTATTACCTTCCACGCCTCGGCCCAGGAAGATGCGCGTGAAACCGCCCGCTCCTTTATGCGGCAGGGCGACTTCGACAATGCCATCCTCGTGCTCAACCGGGCTCTCGACAGCGATAAAGGCAACGCGGAACTGCAGAAGGAACTCACCCTCGCCTACTACTACAAGCGCGACTATGCCCGGGCCCTGGACAACATCCGCCCCCTGCTGGAGCGCGACGACGTGGACGTGATGACCTACCAGATCGGCGGCAACATCTTCAAAGCCCTGGAAGAAGTAAAGGACGCGGAGCGGATGTACAAGCGGGCCCTGAAGAAGTTCCCGAAAAGCGGCGCCCTGTACTCCGAGTACGGCGAGCTGCTCTGGGCAAAGAAAGAACCGGAAGCCATCGAGCTCTGGGAAAAAGGCATTCAGGAAGACCCGGGCTTTGCCGGGAACTATTACAACGCCGCCCTTTATTATTTCTATACGAAAGACAAGGTCTGGAGCCTGGTGTACGGCGAGATCTTCGTGAACATGGAAAGCCTCACCGAGCGGGCCAGCGCCATGAAAGGCCTCCTCCTGGAAGGCTACAAGGAAAAGCTGTTCGCCGAGGCCGACCTTACCAAAGACCTGAAAGAGAACAAGAGCGAGTTTGCCCGCGCCTTCCTGCAAACGATGAACAAGCAGTCGTCGATGGCCAACAAGGGCCTTTCCACCGAAGTGCTGACGGCCATCCGCACCCGCTTCATCCTCGACTGGTACGCCCAGCACGCCGGTAAATTCCCCTTCCGCCTGTTCGACTACCAGCAGCAGCTGATCCGCGAAGGCATGTTCGAGGCCTACAACCAGTGGCTCTTCGGCACCGTGGAAAACCTGCCGGCCTACGAGAACTGGACCCGCACCCACAACGACGCCCATGCTTCCTTTACCGCCTTCCAGCGCGGACGGATCTTCAAGATGCCGGCGAACCAGTATTATCAGAAGCTGTAGGGAGATGTACGGTGTACGATGTACGGTGTACGATGTGTTTACAGGTACCGAAGTGTCCTTCTAACAGTTACAGGGTTTCGCGCAGAGCTAAGGAGGAAAGGAGGGCGCAGAGAGAATCACAGATGGCGCTGATAACGCTGATAAATTCTTAATCAATATGATCTTTTTTGGGTGGTCCAGCGCCTTCCCGCCTTTGCGGGACCAGCGCTCACGCAGATTTTACCCGCTATAAGACAAAACACGCTCCTCTATACCAAAGTTCAGTTTCAAAACAGCAGAGTAACATGCGCGCAGGCCCGGCGGGCGTCCCGCCGCGGCGGGACTGCCTTGAAGCCTTTTGGTTCTTTTTTGCTTCAAGGCAAAAAAGAACAATGAAGAGCCTGCGGAGTGCCGCAACAAGAAAAACACTTCTATTGAGTAAAGCCCTCGCAGCTTGAGGCTTGCAGCTTGCAGCTTGTAGCTCTCCGCCCCGCGCTAGCGGTCAAACCACTTCTTGAACGCCGGTGCTTTTTCCCGGCTGATGTCCACTTCCATTTTCAGCGGTGCGCGCAGCTGCACGGAAAGCTTCTGGTTCTCGTGGGGCCGCACGCTCTGGATGGCGTCGATGTGGATGATGAACTGCCGGTTGGCGCGGTAATAGATCCGCGGATCGAGCAGCTCCTCGATCTCCTCCAGCGTGGTGTAGTCGAGGATGTGCTTTTCGCCGCTGAAGGTATAGAGGTAGTTCAGGTTCTCACGCATGAAGCAGGCAATGTCGGCCGTACGGATGGGCAGCCACTGGTGGCGGAACGAAACAATGAATTTCTCCTTGTACAGCGGCTGGTGCTGCGGCTGCTGAAGTGCCTGCACCAGCTCTTCGAGGCTGGCGGGCGTGCGGCCGGAGCCTTTGTGAAACTGCCGGCATTTGTCGATGGCCCGCTTCAGGTCGTCGGTTTCCACGGGCTTCAGCAGGTAATCAACGCCGTTCACCTTGAACGCGCGGATGGCGTATTCGTCGTAGGCCGTGGTGAAGATGACGGGGCACTGGAGGCGGAAGTGCTCGAACAGCTCGAAGGAGACGCCGTCGCTGAGCTGGATGTCCATGAACAGGAGGTCGGGCTCGGCATTCTGCATCAGCCATTTCTTCGCGGTCTTCAGGCTGGGCAGGCGCTCGAGCACTTCCACATCCTCGGCCACGGTTTCGATCTTGGCCTGGAGCTCGCGGGCAATAAGCTGTTCGTCTTCGATGATGACTGCTTTCATTTGTTTTGGTTTTGGCGGGTGCCTGGTTATATAAGAGGAATCTTTACGATATAATAGCCGTTGTGCTCGCCGATGAGCAGCGGCCGGGCGGACAGGTAGCGGTACAGTGATTTGAGGTTGGCCAGCCCCTGCTTGTTGCTCGTGTCCACGAAGTTCTTCCGCTGCAGGTTGTTGCGCACCACGAGGAAGGCGTTCTCCACGTAGATGTCCACCACCAGCGGGTTCTCGTCGTCGATGATGTTGTGCTTGATGGCGTTCTCGATGAGGTTCTGTAGCGTTACCGGCGCGATCTTGCTGTGGTGGTATTCTTCCGGTACGTCGATGTTCACTACGAAGCCGTATTCGAAGCGGGTCTTCTGCAGGCGGATGTAATGGCCGGCAAAGGCCAGCTCTTCGCCCAGCGGCACGATCTCATGGTCGCGGCTTTTCAGGATATAGCGGTAGATGCGCGACATGCCGGTGAGGAACTCGCCCGCCAGCTTCTGGTCCACCCGGATGAGGGAGCCCAGCGAGGTAAGGCTGTTGAACAGGAAGTGGGGGTTCAGCTGCTGCTTCAGGCTTTCGTACATCACGTTGGCCTTTTCCTTTTCGAGGGCCTGGGCCTTGTTCTGGAGGAGGAAGATCTTTTCGCGCTGCTCGATCCGTTTGCGGTAGAGGGCATACAGGAGGCCGCCGGCCAGCAGCGCCACCAGGCCCCAGAACCACCAGGCCTTGTAAAACACGGTGCCGATGGACAGCGTCACCACCTGGCTGGCGGCCGGCCAGTTGTTCGGGTCGGCAGAGGCCTTGAAGCGGAAGGTATACCGGTCGCCGGGAATGTTCGTATAGGAAACCGACCGGTCCTTCGTGTATACCCAGTCCTGGTCGAATCCTTCGAGCTTGTAGGCATACCAGGTCTGGCCCGGGTTGTGGTAGTTGAGGGCGGTAAGCTCGAACTGGAGAAAGTTCTGGTCCCATTTCAGGTCCAGCGCCCGTACGTCTTCGGGGTTGCCGCCTGTGTAGGGCTTTCCCATGATGCGGATCCCGCCCATATACACGGGAATGTTCTTCACCTCGCCGCGGTAGGTTTCCGGGTCAAAGAGCACGTAGCCGCGCAGCGTGGGAAAAGCAAAGCGGCCGTCGGGGAGCCGGGTGGCGGGCATATCGGTAAACTCCATCGTGGGCAGGCCGTCCTGGAGGTCGAACACTTTTACATAGCGCCGGCTGCTGTCGAGCAGCAGCAGGCCGCCGGTAGAGGCGATCCAGAGCCGGTTCTGCCGGTCGGCCAGGATGCCCGAGGTTTTGAGGTTGGGCAGGATGCTGCGGTGCCCGTACTGCGTGAAGCGCCCGGTGGAGGGGTTCAGGCTCGTCAGCCCGGTAAAGGAGGAGATCCAGATGATGCCGCGGGCATCTTCGGTAAGGGCGGTCACCGTATTGTTCAGCAGGGAGGTATCGCTGTGCTCTGCGCGCTTCCAGTGTTTCGTACGTCCGGTGGCAGGATCGTAAAAGAGTAGGCCGCCGCCGTTCATACCGAACCAGAGGCGCCGGTGCCGGTCTTCATAAATGGAGCGGACGCCCAGGCCTTTATAGGGATGGAGGTGCGGGTGGGAGGCGACCGGGTGGGCCGTGGCCTCGCCGGGCAGCCAGTAGTACAGGTTGCCCCGGGAGCCGAACCAGAGGATGCGGCGGCTGTCTTCGCGGATGGCCCAGTAAAAACTGGGCGGCAGCGAGTCTTTTTTGTCGAGGAATTCCGGGCGGACCTGGCCGGCGCGGATCCGGTTCACGCCGGAGGCGGTACCGATGTAGAGGTCGCCCTTGTAATTGATGGCCAGGGAGCGGATCGAGTTATCGTGCAGCCGGCCCGTGTCGCGCAGGTTGTTGACATAGAGGCGGTCGTTTCCCGAGACGGTCTTCTGTATCAGTCCGCCCCCGAGCCCGATCCAGAAGTTGCCGGCGGAATCTGCCACCAGCGAGCGGGACCAAACGGAGATGACCTGTTCGATCGTTTTCGGCTCGGGCAGCAGGATCTGGAAGAAATTCCGGCTCGGGTGAAAATAAAACAGGCCGTTGCCTTCGGTGCCGAGGTAGATAAAGCCGTTGCGGCCCTGGAACAGCGTTCCTACCTGGGTGGTGAGCAGGGTGCCGGTGAGCAGGGGGTTGTAGAGGTGGCGGATGAAGCGGTCGGCCCGGGCATCGTACTGGATGAGGCCCTGGTGGCTGGAGGTGATCCAGAAGCCGCCCTGCTGGTCGACGAGGAATTCGCCCAGCGACCCGCCCCGGGTGCCGTTGTGTCCGTACCGGAACTCGTCGTACAGCTTTCCTGCGCGAAAGGCCGTATCGGTGCGGTACAGTCCATCCGACCCGTAGGAAAGCCAGACCTGTCCGCCTGCTTCCACCACCCGCTCGGGGGCAAAGGGGAAAACAGGAAGGGGAATGGAGCGCAGGGCACCGGTGGCCGGGTTGAGCATGTGCAGGCCGAGGCGGTTGGTAAAATAGAGGCGGTCGCCCTTGTAGTGAAAATCGGTGACCGGGGCGCCGAAGCGGGCCGCTGCGGCCGTGTCGCGCGTTTCCTTGAGGAGCCGGATCCGGCGGCGGTCGGGCTCGAACACGGCCATTCCCTGGTTGGTGGCCATGAAAACGGTGCCGTTGGGGCCTTCGGCCATTTCCAGGATGCCCAGTTCCGCGGTGCCTGCCACCGGGTAAAAGCGGTTGTCGGCGTGCCGGTATTCCACCAGGGTGCGGGCGCAGCCGATCCAGAGGCGGCCTTTCCGGTCGGAATGGATGGAGCGCACGGTATGGGGCGGCAGGGAAAGGCTGTCCTTCGGATCGTTGAAGAAGCTGACCACCGAATAGCCGTTGTAGCGATTGAGGCCGCTGAGGGTGCCGATCCAGATGTAGCCGTATTTGTCCTGCCCCACGGCCCGCACCACGCCGTCGGAAAGCCCCTGCATGGCCGCCACCTGGCGGAAATGGTAATGGCTGGACTGCGCCGCGGGATGGAGGGCGGCGAGCAGCAGCAGGACCAGTAAGAAGGAGCGGTGGGGCATCGGACTAAAATAATACAAGTGCCCGGAGGGGGAAAGCTTTTTTCACTGAAGTGTGGCAAAGCGAGAATGAAGCGATGTACGGTGTATGATGTACGATGTACGATGTAGCTTTCCTTCGCTATTCTTCCTTCGTTATTCGTTATTCGTTATTCTCTGCCTCCGGCAGAGGGGTTGCACGCAAAGACGCCAAGATCCGCAAAGACGCAAAGAGGAAAAGATGTATTTTATGCAGCCGAAACTTGATTGACGATTGACGATTGACGAACGTACATCGTACATCTAAAATCGTACATCTGCACATTCACCCACCCTCCCATTCACCTACAGATTCACCCATTCACCCATTGACCGATTCACTCCGCTGCATGCATTCGGCGAGTTCGCGGTAGCAGGCTTCCCAGGCGGTGGCGGCTTCGGGGCTCCAGTCGTTGCCGAGGGCCTGGCGGAGGGTCCAGATAAGGGCGGTGCCCACGGCCGGGTAGTGTTCGGGCCTGACGCCGTAGGCGGTATGGCGGCGGCCGAGGGCGGCGATGTCGGCGGCGAGTTGCGGAAAGGTATCGAGGCGGGCCACCAGGTAACTCAGCATGTCCACCAGCTTGCGCGACTGCTCGGCCCGACCGGTATGGAAGAGGCGGCGCAGGCCCGGCTGGTCGGAAAACAGCTTTTCGTAAAACACGTCACCCACGAGCACGGGGTCGATGGCCCGGATGATCTTCCAGGTCTTACGCACGGCCAGAATTTGTTGATCGGTCATGGGGAAAGGATAGGCGTTAAATATGGCGCCCTTTTCCGGCCTGTGAAAAAGAATCCGGCCGAAGCGGGGCAAAAATGAATTGAGACGTAATTGCGGGTCCGTGAATCAGTTGATCCGTTGATCGGTTGATAGGGAAATAAGCAATATTCAATGTTCAATATTCAAGGTTCA
>DATAGL010000123.1:0-2581 GCA_036263755.1 Chitinophagaceae bacterium
TATTGTACAGCACTTCCACCTTCAGTTCCCGCGACAGGGCCTCCGCCATTTCCTGGCCTGTCAGGTGCTCGCCGGCCACGCCGATGGTCCGGCCGATCAGTTCCGGGCCCCGCTTGAAGATGCCGTAAGCGCATTTGCCGATGTCTTCTGCCGCAATGCCTGCCATTTTTTTGTTGTCCAGCGGGAACGTCAGGTAATACTTCCCGTCCGGGCCTTTCTTGGGACCGCTGCCAAACTGTACGAAGTTATCCCAGTAGAAGGAAGCCCTGAAAAAAGTGGTCGGCACGCCCAGCTCCCGGAACAGCCGGTCCGCCGCTCCTTTGGCATCGAAGTGCGGCACCTTGTACTTTTGGTGGAGCGTAGGGATCCGGTCGTCGTCCAGCGGTACAAACTCCCGTACATCCTCCAGTGTGGACCAGACCGCATGCCGGATACCTGTTGCCTTGGCCGCTTCGGCAAAGGTTTTGGCTTCTTCGTACTCCTTTTCCGGTGAAAAATGCGCCCAGAAAAAGGTAACAAAGTAGGCGCCGTAGGCTCCTTCCAGCGCTTTGGTCACGGATTCCTTATCATCCACATCTCCGGCCACCACTTCCGCACCGAGCTGCTTCAATTCGTTTGCTTTGTCGGAGTTGGGGTCGCGGCTGACGGCCCGGACCGAAAATTCGCTATGGGGATCGCTTAGGATGGATCGGACCAACCCGCCTCCCTGTGCACCGGTAGCGCCGAAGACGGTGATGATTTTTTTTGCCATAAAGATTACTTTCTTCCGAAAGTACAACACATATTAATTGATGAGCCAACATTGAAACCGGGGGAGGGTTACCATTTGGTTACCGGCTTGTACGGACCCGGAGGCGTATCCGATGCTGCAGTTTCGGCATCTTTTTTCCTGAACGCTCTTCCGATGGGCTGTTGTAGAGTGCATTGCCGTCCCGGTGCTGCTTTCCGTCCGGATGGGCAACTTTTTCCTGGTGCTTACTTATTAAGTTTACTCCGGATCACCCTTTCTACATATTCGATCAGCTCCTGTCTTTCTTCGGGTGTATAAGCTGCAGGCCCCTGCTGCCGGAAAAAATGATCCGCTATCTCACCGGGCTCTTTATTGTCCAGGTAATAGAGCTGCTCAATTTCCCGGATGAAATTTCCGACGGCTTCCCGGAAGGCATCGGCTCTTTTGCGGGCTTCTTCGTCCCCGTTGATCACCTTGTTCCGTTCCCAGGAGGGCAGATCAGTAGTCAGGTATTCGAAATCAACGCTGATCTTTTCCACTCTGTCCGGGGGAACTTTTTTCGAGCCCGTTGCAATAGGCGCATTTCCCGGGACCCCAGAACAATTCCTTTTTCAGGCGCCTGATGTCCTCGGAGTCGACTGCGCCTTTCCCCAGGCACCGGGGACAATCGACCATATTGCTCCGGAAAATCCGGTGTTGATCACTCATGGGCTAAAGTTAAAGGGTAGCCTACAGAAAAAACAGAGGTTTACGCTGCTCCTTTCCGGCGGCAGGACAATAGTACCTGCGCCTGCAGTTACTCTCCGGGTGGATAGCTGGTCTGGCCGCCTTTCTCTTCGTCGCCTTCTTTGATCCGGTCTTCCGTCTTGCAGTACGCGTTGCTGATGATCCTCCGGTGGTCAACATCTATCCGGTCATTGGATAAAGCCTGGAAAACGGTTCCGGTTATAGGGCTGGAAAAAGGCAGCTCCAGGCCTTGAAGGGTTGCCGGCGAAGGGGGTAATGAATATAGCGGCAGCCGCTGTTGCAGCCATGCCCGGTTTTGTGCTGCTGGCCCTTAAGCCTGCAGTACCCGGACTTAAAACAACAGGCTAAAACTTCCGCTTTCCTGCAAAATATACAGGCCTACCCCTATCAGTACCACGGGCATGATCATATGCCCGTACCGGTCTATGGTCCGGGCCACAGCCGGATGTTTGCTTAAATACAGGGCCGCTCCGCACCAAAAAGCCACCAGCAGCCCGAACAGTGCAGCTACCATCGCTTTTTCCTGCAGCGTGAACGTGGCAAAAAGCGGCGTATATACCGCTATATTATCCCCTCCGTTGGCAAAGGTGACCGCGGCCACCTGTCCTGTTTTAGGGACCGTCTTTAGGCCGGTGCGCTCGTGTGTTGTTTCGGTGTCCTTCCGGGTCGCCCATTGAATGAGGTTACGGACACCGAAAGCAACGGGCAGAAGCCCCATCAGCCCGAGGTATTCCGGCGGAACCAGTAAGCCGGACAAAGCGCCGGCCAGGCTGAGCAGGATCAGTGCGGCCATGCCCAGGTACTTCCCGGCCACCACCTGCCGGGCAGTGAAGTTCCGGTCGGCAAAAAACAACATGAGGATAAAAATGTCATCCATGTTGGTGCTGACAAAGGCCAAAAGGCCGGAGAGTATGGATTCCATCCGGGGTAGTTCCTGCTAAATGATCGTTTTTGTCCACGCGGGCATGCTGTTCCTGGTGCAGGAACCGGCGGGCAGCCCGCTTATTTTGTCACCGGTTTTTCAGGCCTTCAAGGATCTGGTCGAGTCGCGCCCGGTCCAATAGGGTTCCCTTACTTACAACACTGTGAATTTTCTGCGTGTGG
>DATAGL010000124.1:0-4814 GCA_036263755.1 Chitinophagaceae bacterium
AGTAACAGCCGTGCTGCAACACGCAGGTCATTGTGAAAAGGCTATATAGCAAAAGCCCCCGCAGCGCGGGGGCTTTTTTATACGCAGGGGAAAAGATGAACGGACGGTTTAAGGCACCAGGAACTTCTGCGATCCGAGGAGGTTGCCTTTTTCGCGGAGCAGGACAATGTAAGCACCGCCGTGCAGCCGGGCCTCGCTGATCGGCTGGATGTGGTTGGCACCTGCCTGCAATGCAATATCACGGACCAGAAGGACCTGCCCGTTCAGGTTCTGAACGACCAGCTGGACGCGGCCTGCGGTGGCAGCTGTGAAATGTACTGCCAGACGGTCGGACTGGTAATGAGCCGAAAGCAGGGCGGCTGCAGAAACGGTTTTGGCGGCCACTGTTCTTACCTCGCTGTACTTTACCTCGCCGCTGCGGCTCAGCCCTTTGATGCGGTAATAGCGGGGCCCGGAAGCCGGGCGGGCAGCGCGATCCGTGAACTGGTACACGGCCTTCGGGTCGGCGGTCAGGGTGCCGGCCGTCTCGAAGCGGCGGCCATCGGTGCTGCGTTCAACGAAAAAGACCAGGCCTTCTTCATAGGCGGCACCGAAATGCAGCAGGGTGCTGTCCTCCCGCTGCCCGGCATGAAAAAAGGTAAAATGTACCGGCAGGGCAATGGTGGAATAATACGTCTGGGCGCAGCCGGGGCGTTGGCCCAGGGTGTCCGGAGGGGTTTGTGCGCGCCACACGGTATTTGGCCGTACAGAGTTGGAGCCTTGTACATCAAACAGGCTGCTGCCGGTTCGGGTTTCGTCAAATACCCGGATCGTATCGGCCGTCTGGCCCGCAAACCCGATGCTGGAGCTTTTGCTGGTCGTGGTATGGCTGATGAAATAAAGGTTGCGAGAACCGCTGACCGTGTTATAATTGGAAAAACGGACGCTTTTCATCACCGAGTTCAGGCTCAGCACAATGTTCCCGTAGTTCAGGATCTGGTTGCCTGCCGGAGCGGCCTTGGCCCAGAGCAGTCCCGCGTTGTTGATGGTGGAATAGTTGCTCAAACCGCCCTCGATGGCAAAGCGGCAATTATTGTTGAAAACAGAAGTACCGTTGATGGCGGCCGCAGATTGGGTGGTGATCAGCCCTAAGTTGGTAAAGGTGCTGTTGTTGTTGGTGGAGAAGGTGCCCAGTACGGTAATGACGCTCTTGTTTTGAACGCTGGAGCCGCTGTTCACCTGGAAGGCTGTTTCAAACCGCATGTTGCCTTCATTCAGAACGATGGCATTGTTGCTGACGCTGAAATCGTTTTTAAAAACCATCGTGGAGCCAAGGTAATTGTTCCAGTTCTGGGTGGCGGTCCCGTTGCCGATAGCAGTAACGGCGCCGCCGAATTGCGCCAGATGATGATTGTCGAACCGGAAACCGGCGCTGGTGCCGAAAGCGAACCGGATGTCCGACAGGCCGTAATTGATGATGGTACCCATGGGGCCGGAAATGGAAGCAGGAGTAAAGGTGCCGTTGGAGGTGATATAAATTACGGACCGGGCAGGCAGGTTGGCGATGGCGCCCCGGTAATTACCCGATGCGATCCGGAGGGTATCGCCGGAGGACAGGTTATAAGTAGCGGTAGAACCGTTGTCTACAAAAAGACGGGCAAAGGAAAGGAAAGGGGAAACAAGGAAACAGACACAGAAAAATGCGGCTGCATAGACGTTACGGATCGTTTTCATTGTTTTCACGTTGAAGTAATGCCTTTAGGGAACATTACTTAGGGTTAGGATTAGGGTTGCTAAAGGTCCTGCTTAAATTGCCTATTTGGAAACCCTTAGCGATGCTAAACTACAGGTAAAAACCCTTAGGTGCAAGAAGTAGTTTTACGAAAGAAGCATATTTATTTACTGTATAGACAAGCGGGTGTTTACGAATGAAAAACGATTGGGTAAAATGCAGAATTTAAAACGGATCACCATGTAAGAGTGCGCCTTCGGCCCTGTAAAATAGCAAGCTCCGGGAAGCCGGCCGCGGCCGTTCTTTCCCGGAGCTAAAGATGCTGTTGCCGGATGATCAGCTTATTGCCGGGTGAATTTTCCGGCGGCAATGGCCCTGCCTTCCCGCAGCACCGTCACCAGGTATATGCCGGTGGGCCAGGAACCCGCCCCGGAAAGTTCCACCTGAACGGGTGTTCCATCCAGGTGCACCGGAATGCGTGCGATCAGGGTGCCTGCCAGGGAGCGGACTTCTGCAGCCGCCGGACCCTTTTCCCCGGTTTGAAATTTCAGGAGTGCTTTTTGGCGTACCGGGTTGGGAAAGCACTGTATGGCAGCAGGTGCCACACCAGCTGGGTGCAGGGCGCGCACCTCCGAATACCAGCGGGTATCATTTGAGCTCAGGACCTGTAGCCGGTAGTACAGGACCGCTGTCGCTGCCGGTGCAGAGGCGTCCGTGAAATTGTAGGACCCGGAAGGGCTAGCCTCCAGGGTATCCACAGGTAAAAAATGCCTGCCATCGACGCTTCGCTCCACCACAAATCGGGTTCCTGCTTCCGGGGCGGCCGACCAGGAAAGGACCGGGGTTTCCCGTTGCCACCGGGCTGCCCAGGCGGTAATGCGCAGGGGTAAGACGGTTATGGCAGTATATGCGGCTGCGCAACCGCTGTAGGCATGGACCGTGTCGGGCGGAGGGAGTGTCCGGAAAACCGCATTGGGTCGAACAAAGCCGGCCTGCATATCAAATAGGGTCAGCGGATTTGTGCGGGTGGCATCGTAGAACCGGAGGGTATCAGTAGTACTTCCGGTAGTGCCCACCGTTCCCGAGCTGGTGGTTTGCCCCGTAAAATAGTAGGAGCCGCGGCCGTTCAGCACATTGCTGTTGGTGATGCGTTCGGCCTTTACCACGCCGCCCAGGCTGGTGACCGTGCCGTTGTTCGAGAATTCGGTAGAGGTGGAGCCGCTGCTGCCCAGCCACAGGAGGCCGGAGTTACGCAGGGTGCCGTTGTTGCGCAGGCCCCCGCGGGGAATGAGGTGACAGGTATTGGTATAAGTGACGCCGGCATTGATGGTAACCAGTCCGGTCGGATTCATCCGTCCTTCGTTCTGGATGGTTCCGTTGCTGATGGTAACGCCTCCGTTGCTGGTGATCCGGTTGCGGTTGGTAAGCGTTCCCGAATTGATGGTCAGGTCGCCGTTCAGGGTGATGTTGCCCTCGTTGAAAATGTTGCCCTGCATGATAACGGCCCCGATGGTCAGCGTGCCGCCCAGGTAGTTGTTCCAGTTTTGCGCCCCGTTCATGGTCAGCCCGCCGTTGATGGTGAAGATGCCGTAATTCTCCGCCCGGAAGCCGGCCCCGGTGGTCAGGTAAAAGTTCAGCACCGCCGTTCCGTAGTTGATGATGATGCCCCCGGGGTTGGAGAGGCTGTTGGGAGTGAAGGTAGCCCCGCCGGATATACGGATCACGGCACCGGCCGGAAAGGCATTCACGTTGCCTCGGTAATTCCCCGACACAATGCGCAGCGTATCTCCTGATGCCAGGTTGTAAGCCGCACTGTTCCCGGAATTGGTATAGTTGGTGGCAGAAACGCTGGCAGCGATCAGCACCTTAATGAGCAGGACAAAAAACAGCCGCAGGTTGCGCGTCATTGCATTCATATTTGCGGAATATCCATGGAGAACATTCCCGGGTTCGGATTAGGGTAAGGGCCCGGCTTAGAAAGATGTACCGGTAAACCCTTAGTGCGGGCAAAACTATACGGGTAATCCCGTATTTGCAATACGTAGAAACCCGTCCGGGCATATAAAAATTTTACGCGATTGTAAGGAATTGAAGAACTGCTTTTTATCTACCGGACTGGTAGGCTGTTCATGAGCGGAAGGGGTACCACTGCTACCGGCGCCGGAATGAATGGGACCGGAAACTTCGGGCAGCCGGGTAAGAGAAAACCTGGTGTACACATACCACTATCCGGCGGTCACTGCTCCAATCGGGAAGAGCTGCTTGAGCCATAGGCCAGCGAGACAGCTTTTACCGCGTGTTTTCACCCGTTCCCCGGGTGGGTCCCCCGAGAGGTGATTAAGCAGGACAATTCTGAACAAGCAGGGTTATACAATACCTTCCAAATCCAGGTATTTCCTGGCCGCTCAAATACCGGTTGAAGTAGGGAATGCTGTGCCGGCTTTCCGATGGAAGGAACCAGGATGTTGGTGAAGGCCTTTTTATATACCGGCTATTTGTCCAGTAATTGCTTTGCCGGTACATAAATGAACGGCTTTTTAGACAATGTATTTCCGTACATCGTACATCGTAAACCGTAAATAAAAAGCCCCGGATGGACCGGGGCTTCACTCTTTTATCCAGGACGCTTAGGCGTCTTTTCCATGACAGTTTTTGAACTTCTTGCCGCTGCCGCAGGGACAGGGATCGTTCCGGCCGATCTTGGGTCCTACTTTCACCGGCTCCTGGCGTACGGCTACGTTACCGGCCACATTGCCCTGGGGATCGTAGTAATCCTTTTCGTTGGCCGCATAATCGTCGCCGATCGCGTCGATGGCCTCCTTGTTGGACTGCAGGTGGCTCATGTCGGTCTTCTCCGCGTGGCCTTCGTGCAGTTCGGGCACTTCCTCCTGCTGCACCGGCAGGCCGGCATGGCTCAGGAAGGAAACGATCTCCTTGTTCAGCGCGCTGCTCATCTGGCGGAAGAGGTTATAGGCTTCCACTTTATAGATCACCAGCGGGTCTTTCTGCTCCAGGTAGGCGGTCTGCACGCTTTGCTTCAGGTCGTCCATGGCGCGCAGGTGCTCCTTCCAGTTGTCGTCGATAATGGCCAGGGTAATGGTCC
>DATAGL010000125.1:0-7293 GCA_036263755.1 Chitinophagaceae bacterium
TTTTTTGCCGACGGGGAAAAGGCACCCGAATACATTCATCAAGATGACGTACTTCCTTCCTGCTTCTTCCGACATGAATATGCCGAAGCTTACCGGTCTGGAAAGACAGAAAAAGATCCATACCGATCCCCCATCACAAATGAAGGGCATCCCGTACCTGTTCTTTACCACGTCCGCAAGCAAGCCACCGGTCATTGATGCCTACAACATGCCGGCGCAAGTCTTTTTCATCGAGGTACACTTCATTGCGGAGCCGGAGCCAACCATCAGCGTGATCATAGAATACCGGAAAAGGTGTTATGCGCCCAATCAATACCCGTAAAAAGCACAAGGGTTCGGGTAGGGCCGCACGCCCTGCCGGTGAAGGACGGTTCCACCCCCGGGGCATTGATGCCTGCCCGGCCAGGCGAGTTCTCCGGGTCGTATTGCCCGTAAAAGACAAGGGAGACCTGTGGTCCATAAATAAAAAGAGTCTTTAGCAAAGCATTGGCACGTAATACCGAAGGGAAGCCCTATCTTCGTCCTGTTATTTGAGCCTCGCATCAGTAATCAGTTAATTATCCTGCTACCACTGCACTTTAGTTATTCTCTTACTTCTTGCCTTTCTCGATTATTTATCATTTATCAATTACTAAGAACATGAACATTTATGTTTCAAACCTGAGCTTCAATGTACAGGATGAAGACTTAAGAGAATTTTTTGCTCCTTACGGAGAAGTGACCTCTGCCAAAGTGATCAGCGACCGTGAAACAGGCCGTTCAAGAGGCTTCGGCTTTGTTGAAATGTCGGACGACACCGCTTCCCAGAAAGCCATTGCCGAGTTGAACGAAGCAACGGTGGAAGGCCGCACCATCAAAGTGATGGAAGCCAAGCCGAAGGAAGATCGTCCCGCCCGCAATAATTCAGGCGGTTACAATAACGGTGGCGGCTACAACAAGAACCGGTATTAAAAGATTGTCTTTATAAGCAAAAGCCTGGAGTTTACTCCGGGCTTTTGTATTTATGGCAGCCTCCGCCACCCGCGGAGCTTTCCCCTCCCTCCTCCTGCCGCTTGCCGGATCCGCCGGCAGATTTGAACGGCGCACGGAAGGCTGTCTGCACAGAAGCCCCTTTCCGGCCAGCGCTTCGGGGATGCGACCGCTGCCGGGTGATGCCGTTTCGCCCTACCTTTAGCTTCCTAAAAGCCAGGCGCCTTATGCAACACAATTCTTCCTTGTTTGTTCCGGTGGGCCGGATACGCCCCCTTGCCGCGAGCGGGGCCCTTGCCCTGCTCCTCCTGTTGGGTACCGCTTCCGTGCAGTGCACCTCCGGCACGGGCCCCGCTGCTGCGGCGAAAGACACCACCGGCGTCAAAGAAACGCAGACCGGGCTGGCCTCTTTTTACGGCCGGGCCTTCGAAGGCGAAAAAACCGCCAGCGGGGAAACGTTCCGCAGCGGGGAACTGGTGGCGGCACACCCGACCTACCCGCTCGGCACCCGGGCACGGGTAACGAACCTGGAAGGGGGCGGCACGGTGCAGGTGCGCATCATCGACCGCGGGCCCACGGACGAAAATGTGGCGGAAGGCGTCATCATCGACCTGTCCAAAGGCGCAGCGGAAAAGCTGGGCATGGTGCAGGACGGGCGTGTCCGGGTGAAAGTGGAAGTGCTGCAGTGGGGCACGAACGAATACAAGCAGTAAAGCGCACCCGGAAACGGCTTTCTTACGCAGCTGCGGATGATGTGGTAACCCGTCACCCAACCAGCGCTTCAAGCGCAGGCGCAATCCCCATTCAAAACAAGAGCCGGCCGGTTACCTGTTGCAACAGGTGGCAATGTTTCCAAAACCTCACGCTACAGGAAGGACTGCCGGCGGGACGGCCCGTTCCGTAGTTTATTCCAGGTGGATGATGGTGGCCTGCCGGGCCACCATACGCCAGCTTCCATTCCTTTTCATCCAGATGTTGGTGTATTGCCGGGTAACGGTCTTCCCTGCGTTGTCGGTGCTTTTCTGCGGCGTGACGATCTCTTTTCCCATGGCCACGGCTATGTTCTCCACGATCGTTACCCGTTCCACTTTTCTTTCCACGGTGGCGTAATCGATCTGCCCGGACCGGATAAAGCCGAAAATCTGCGGAACGGTCACGATCTGCCCGTAGGGATTATTGACGACAAATTCTTTGGCCCAGAGCTGTGCCAGCGCGGCCGTATCGCCTTTCTGGAGGACGCCCATCTCCTGCTGTTCCAGCCTGCGGATGTCGGCTTCTTCGGCGGTTTGTGCCGATACGGAACGGCAGAGGAGGATCAGGAAGACAAGGAGGAAAAACAGGGGTTTCATACTGGTTTCTTTATTGTGTGGAGCAATAAACAAACCTATGCGACGGAAGCACTTCTCCGGTGGTAAAAAATCAGCGACTTTCCGCCCTGCCGGAGGCCAGTCCGTCCGGCGAGGCCGCCTGTGCCTGCAGTAAGGACTGCGGTGTGGTGGAAGCAAACTGCCGGAAGTCCTTCACCAGGTGCTGGTAGTCGTAGTAACCCGCGTCCAGGGCAATGCCCAGCCAGTCGCGCCCCGGGTGCCGCTCTTTCCATTGGCAGGCCTTGAAGAAGCGGTTGATGCGCGCGTACAGCTTAGGGGTGATTCCTTCCGCATCGGTAAACCTGCGTTCAAACTGGCTGACCGACAGGCAGGCCTCGGCTGCGAGCTGCCTGATGGTCCACCCCGCCGGGTTTTCCGTTATGACCCGGGCCACCCGGTCGATGGGCCCGGATTCCAGTTTCCCGCTACTGATTCTTTTCCATAAATAGGCTTCGATGATCGTGACGATTTCAGGGAATGCCTTTGCGTGGCACAGCTGTTCCTGTACGGTCCGGATACCCGGCTGCAGCAGCGCTTCCGCATCCACGCGGACATCGGTAAATTCCCGGAGCGACTCACGCAGGAACCGGGAAAGAACACCCGGCTGGAACTCCACGGACAATATCCGGAAGCGGGGAGAAATATGAAAATCGAACCGCGAAAGCTGGGAGCCGTTCAGGGCAATTTTGGGATATACGAGGGCTGTTCCGGATTGCGGGTCCACCGCGGTCACCTGCCCCTCCAGGTAAAATACAAGGCAGTGACCGGTATTGGCCGGGAAGGGTTTTACCGGAATGGCGTCGCCTTCCTCCGAGCGGAAATCCAGGAGCATATACTCCTTCAGGAAAGGCTGCAGGTGGGGCGAAGGCTGTAGGATACTGTGGTCTACCTGTATCATGACGGAACTGCGGTGCCGGTACCCGGCACGTTCCCTAATATACGCTCATTTTGGGCAGGGGAAAAGAAGTGCTTGCCCTTCTACCGGTCTTCCCGCACCGGCGCAACCTTGCTTAAGATCTTCCGGTCGATGTAAAACGTACCGAAGGGAAGCATGCAGGCCAGCAGCACCTTCCAGGTGGTCGTGGTGAATTTCCAGCCTTGCTCCACGCCCACGCTTAAGGTGTTGAACACAAACAGCAGGAACAGGGCACCGTGTACCGGTCCCAGTACCTGGGTCAGGACCGGCTCGTTCCCCCCGTACTTCAAGGGCATGGCCACGAACAGGAGCAGCAGCAGGGAAAGGCCTTCCAGTAGTCCAATGATCCGGAGACGGCCCACTTTGGTTTGCATCAGATGTTTCATACTATTCGGAGATAAGGCCTGGCCGCCAGCGGTGAAAAGGGCCAGGGAATGGCGATTAAAATAAGCAGGAGGGCAATGGCGAACCAGACCAGCAGCACGCGGAACTTTTCCCGGTCGGATGCCTTGCGCTTCGCCAGGGCGGAGCCGACCGTTACCAGCACAATGGCCCCGAGCATGAGGGCCAGGTGGATCCAGGCAAAGAAGATTCCGTCAACATACCCGCCGCTGCCGTTTTTCCAGAAGGCGGAAACGACGGGGCTTTGCGTATACAGGAGGATACCGATCATCAGCTGGATATGGGCGATGGTGGCGGTCCAGTGCCGCACGGCATTGTCCTGCCGGGAGAACGACCGCTGCCTCCGGTAGCCCGACCCCGCCCGGAACAGGGCATACAGCAGGCTAAGGAGCACGAGCCAGCGGAAGAGGGAATGAACCGTAATCAGAGTTGCGTACATACTGTCTTTCTTCTGGAAGGCAAATGTATATAAAAACATACCGGTTGGTATGTTTTTCCGGAAAAAAAATCACCGCAGCGAATGCAGGTAATTTTTCAGGGCGCTCAGGTAGGGCTTGTACACTTCGCGGGTGCCGGAGAGCTTGCCGAAATTGCGGATGCCCCAGTACCCGGACATCACAAACAGCACCACCTCCTTTGCGTTCACGCCGGCACGCACAAAGCCGTCCCGCTTTCCTTTTTCGATGAGGTCCGTCATGATCCCCTCCCATTGGTGGGTGATCCCGTCCAGGGCTTTGCTGAACTGCCTGTTCCAGGGCGCCATCTCCTGCGTCAGGTTGGATGCCGGGCAGCCGTAGGCCACTTTCATGAAACGGTTTTTCATCAGCAGGTGGTACATCATGTCGTACATCACTTCCAGGGGATCTTCGCTTTTCTGCAGGGGCTGCAGGAAGCTATCGGAAAGCGCCGGCTTCAGCACCTCGTTGATGATCGCCAGGCCCATCTCGTCCTTGTTCCGGAAGTGGTAATAGAAGGCCCCTTTGGTTACTTCAGTGGTAGCCAGAATGTCGTCGATGCTGGTGGCATTGTAGCCCTTTGTATAGATCAGCTCAAATGCTTTTTGTAAAATGTGGTGCCGGGTAGCCGCTGCCTTCGTCATAAAAAATACCAGGTAGTATCTTCAAAGAAAAGCAATTTTTACGCAATGGCCGGTACACCGGGCGGGCGCTGATCTATTTCATGTTCACCGGCAATTCCTTTGATCGTCCCGCATCCGGTTACCGCAGGAATTTTACCAACCGGGCCTACATATTTTCTTTCCGTTTCCGCAGCCGGGCTCCCTGCGGTTGCCCCCCTCCCCGCAGCCCCCGGCAAAAGAACCGGCCTGTAAAAGAAGGACCCGGGCAAAAAAAATCCGCTTTTACCTGATGACCCCTGCACGGTATCAACGATGTACGTAAGCAGACGGGCACCCGGGTTGTTTTCCCCGGAGGCTTGCTGTATTTGCCACCCCGTCATGTCATCTATTTATTGAATAAACCCCCTCGAATGAAAAGCATCAGAAGGATCCTGCTGGGCATCACCGCCTGTACGCTTATTTTAAGTTGCGCAAAACCCGCTGAAGACGAAACGGAAACCTGTGAGGACACGAACAGCACCCGGGTAACGTTTACCAATACCGGCACTAATGCCCTGCGCGTAGTGGTATCGGCAACCCTGACTCCTCAATTTGAACCGGTGAATCCCCTGTTTTCGATTGACCTGGCCCCCGGGCAATCCGTCAGTAAAGAATTCACCGCAGGCCGCTATATGGCCAGCTGGTACAACTGTGCGTCCAACTGTACGCGGATGGGCCATGTATCCCGGGACTTTACTGCCTGCAACGCTTATGAAGAAAAGCGGTAGCCTTGCAGGCAGCTAAGGACCCGTTCCCGGCCGGGGCACCATTCCAATGCCGGAGCGGCGGTGTTGCCCCGCTACCGGTCATTCAGGCCTTTTCCCTGGAGGATGCGCTCCCGGCACTTTTCCACCCGCGCGGTCCGGGTCTTCGGCTGCTTCGGCGCGGAAAAATAAAGCAGGTAGCCGCGCTGCCGGCCCGGCGTCAGGGCTTCAAAGGCGGCCTTCAGCTCCGGGAAGCGGTCCTGCTGCTGCCGGAACTCTTCGGGCATTTCCAATTCCGCGGTCTTCCGGTAAGCCACTTTCAACCCGGCTTCCTCTGCTTCGACGGCCTCGAAAACATAGGACTTCAGCAGGGCTTCCATCCGGTTGATCTCACCGATGCCGGTAAAGCGGACCTGCCGCCCCGCCTGCACCTGCTCCGTCTGCTGCACCAGGATGCCTTCGGGGTCTTTCAGGAGGGCGCCTTTAATGAAGAGGAGCGCACAATAATCCCGGAACACGTGGATCAGCACAATATTCTTCTTCCGGAAGGTATAGCAGGGAACACCCCATTTCAGCTCTTCCGCCAGGTGGCAGTCGAGCAGGATGGAACGCAGTTTCGCTATTTCTTCCTGCCAGGCTTTTGCTTTGCGGAAGTAAAAATCTGCGGCCGGGTTCATACATCAGGTTTACGCGTGAAGGGAAACGATCCGGCGGTCTGCCGGCCGGAAATACCAGGATACCACAGTCAGGACGAGCAGCAGCAGGGAAGGATACAGCTCAGCGGCGGGGCTGCCGGCTGCTATGTGGGAGAAAGCCGCTCCGGTCATCATAAAGAAAAAGCCGGCATAGGCCCACTCCTTGAGCAGCGGCCGCCCGGGAAGGAGCAGGGCGATCACCCCCAGCAGCTTACCGGTGCCCAGCAGGGTGAGGAAATAAACCGGGTAACCGAGGTCCAGGATGAACTGCGTTTCCTCCTTCAGGTGAAAGAGCTGCACGATCCCGGAAGACAGCATGCCCAATGAAAGCCAGATGGTGGCGATCCAGAAGATCCATTTGTTTTTCCTTGCCATGACGCATTATTTTACTTTGCTTAAAACGGCTTCCAGCCGGTTGTGGGCCCCGTTCAGTCCTTCCGCGAAGGGCAGCCGGAGCATCTGTTCGCGGGCGGCCACGGATTTATACACAATGTGCATCGTAAGCCTGCTGGTGTCCTCCGTCAGCGCTTCAAACTCGAGGAACTCCAGCTGCACGGGAAAGGGTGTTCCTTCCATTTCAAAGGTGCGGGTGATCTTCTCGTTCGGGCTGAACTCATGAAACACCCCGTGCGACCGGAAGACCACCGCACCCTGCGCATCGCGGTTCTCGAACTGCCAGCCGCCGTGTCTCCGGTTCTCCAGCTTCAGCACCCTGGTACCCATCCACTGCTCCACGAGTTCCGGTTCTTCGTAGGCCCTGAAAAGCAGCTCCACGGGCAGTTCAAACTCCCGGGTGATCACCAGGTCGTGCCTCCCTTCTTCGGCCCTGATTTTTGTTTTCCGTTCCATGTATGGCTATTTTTTGGGTTTGTACCTTTTCATCACCGCTTCCAGCTTGTTGAACCGGTCGTCCCAAAGCGCCCGGAACGGCTCAATGAAATCGGCTACCTCCTTCATCTTGGCTGCATTAAAGTGGTAATATACTTCCCGGCCGTTCTGCTCCTGCTCCAGCAGCTGGCACTCAGTCAGGATCTGCAGGTGTTTGGACACGGTTGGCCGGGCCGAATCAAAGTTGGCGGCGATGGCGCCGGCCGTCATGGACTGGGAGGCCACCAGCAAAAGA
>DATAGL010000126.1:0-1850 GCA_036263755.1 Chitinophagaceae bacterium
CTATGGTGTAACGGTAGCACTACAGATTTTGGTTCTGTCTGTCTAGGTTCGAATCCTAGTAGCTCAACAAAAAAAGCCTCCCGGCAACGGTGAGGCTTTTTTTGTTGCTCCTGTAAAAGGAAACAAAGCTTTCGTTCTGGCCACCCGGCCCGGTTCTGTTTATCACTGATTCCCTTCATCCTTGGCCCTAAAAAACAAGAAGCAGCAGATCTATAATGCATAAAAAGATCATGATCAGCAGCCAGGTGGTTTGTTCGGGATGGAGCTGTTGACTACTTTAACGACGCTGTACACCCAGAGGGCCAGGAATTCCAACATGGAGAGCTCTCCGATTGCATGGGAAATAAAACTGTGTTTCCGGTAAGATACCGGGTTTCCCTAAAATCGGCAAGGGCCGGCAGCCGCTCTCCGGCTAACAGATAACGGAGCGGAATCCATGCGCTCATGCGTACCGGTACGTGGATCCCCCCTTAAAATAACCTGGCTCAAAGACTGCTTCCCGTGCAGCTGCCGCCTGCTTGCCTGAGTCGGTTCCTTTCTTCAGACGGAACGGACCCGGCTATCCCGCCAGGACCGGATCGGTTCACAGCCGGATGTACCGCTTCCGCCGATGAGTTGCCCCGTTTCACCGTTCGTATGACCCCATTCCCCGCCCTCCGGGGTAACTTGCGGCCACGCGCCCCGGGCAGTTAGCCAGGCGGCAGCACAGGATTAACGAGGTACTTATGGCGAAGTTTATACTCAGTGTGGATGATGATGCGGACGACCGCCAGATGCTGCGGGATGCCCTGGCGATGCTGGACGTTCCGGTTCAGATCCGGGAAGCCCAGGACGGTAACGACTGCCTAGAGCAGCTGCATGCCTATGCCTCAGAAGGGGCACTTCCCTGCCTGGTCATCCTGGACATCAACATGCCCAGGATGGACGGACGCAGAACCTTCCAGGCCATCAAATCCGACCCGCTGCTTTCATCCATACCGGTTGTCATTTTCAGCACGTCCACTTCGCCGTTGGACCGCCTGTTCTTCACCAGCCGTTCGGCTGCTTACTTTGTCAAGCCCGTCTCGGTCAAATCCTTGCTGGAAGTCGTCCGGCAAATGCTGGATTACTGTAATTAAGTTGCGGGGGAACTCTCATTGGGGTTAAACGGCCGGTACTGCTCACCGCCCGTATAGCGCTGACGGATCTGCGCCGGCTGAAGCCACTTCATGTTCAGTATGCTTTGGAGGGAAATCACCAGTTCCTGAAAGGAGGAAGGCTTGCGGAAGTAAAGGGCCGCACCCAGGTCGTAGGCCTTCTGGATATCTTTGGAATAATCGGAGCAGCTGTACATGACCACCGGCACTTCGGCACAGCCGGGATGACGGCGCAATGCCTGCAGGCAGGCAAATCCGTCGCATTCGGGCATATTGATATCCAGAAAGATAAGATCCGGCTGAACGGGCTCCGCCGCAACCAGCCATTGTTCGCAGGTACTGGCGGTAAAGAGGCGGATGTCCCCGGTAATTTCCTGCAATGCTTCGCTGAAGACGAGATGATCATCCGTATCATCATCAATAAGCAGGATGCTGGCCACTGAACGAAAATGTGAAGGCATACTTCAGTATTTAATCGGTAAAGCACATGAAGTAGCTGGGGGTTGAATCAGAGCCTACGTCCATATTCTAAAACACGGTTCCTCCTAAAGATCATTCCCGTAAAGGACAATTCAGGTCGCCTGTCGTCCAGTGCACCCTTTTCGTCGGCGGGCCCTATTCCCCGGAAGACCGGCCTGTCCGGCCCGGATGCGCTTCATTCTGCTTGTCCGGAAAGATGCGTGCGTTCAAACCGGCCGGAAAAAGAATTGCCTC
>DATAGL010000127.1:0-4312 GCA_036263755.1 Chitinophagaceae bacterium
TCTGCTGCCGGGCGGTTGGCGGGTACGGCTCCCTGGGTCAAAGAGCGGGCCGGGTGACCGGTCCGGCGCGGTAGCCGGTAAGGCCTGCTTAGCAGCCGGTTCCCGGTATGCAAAGATGGAACCGGAAGAGGCAAAGGGGCTACAATTTGGGACGGGCTTCGGGAATTCCCGGGACGACGTTCCCGGAAAGGGGGGATAACCTGCATCTTCTCCCCGGTTGTTCCTCTTTGGTTCCTCTTTGCTTCCCCGAAAGGGCCTCTGTTCGCCCCGGATTCCGGGGAAAACCCGGGGAGTAACCGGGCAGGCATTGGGGTGCAACCGGCCGGCAACAGGAGGGGGAGCAGACCCGGCTCCACCAGGGCGCTCTGTTTGGGGCGGGCGGCAGGACCGGAGCCTGGTGTCCGGATCCGGGTAGTGCAGTTCCTTAAAAGCGGGATTCATTGGACCGCAACGGTCCAAAGTCATTTTGTAGAAGATGGCGATCAGTTTTACTCGTTCCAAACCGCCCATCTCAACAAGCTTAATAAGATGGATATGGCCACGCTGCAGTTGGTGTACAGGTAGGCACTGCCGGGAGAACCCGCCTGTTTCCCTGTTTATCCGTACAACCAACACTGCATGCACGGCTACCCCGGATGGACGGCAGGTGATGGTTTAAAGTCACGGGGGGCATTATAAAGCCTAACTGATCCACCCGGTTGCTTCGTGGATTGATTAGGGGCACCCCGATCCGGCTTTTCCGGCAGCAGGGGAGCCCTGCCGGTCCTGCAAAGCGCCGAAACTGCAGCCGGCATGGGGCCAGGGCCGGGTAGCCTTGTCTGTAAAAAGCCGGGTGGATGTTTATTGAAAAGGAGCCCGGAAGAGACCCGGCACCGGATCAGCGGTAATACTGTTCGCTGTGGGGCTTCGGGAAACATTTAATAGCCCCTGCTGCAGTTACCGAAAGGTGACGTGGAGCCGGGTACCCATTATCCTGCCGTAGCGAAAGCGTTGCCGACAATGGCGCGTAGGTACGATCCGGTCCTGTACTGCCCGTCCGCACCTGTTCATGCCAGCACTCTAAAATGAAGCGCAGCACTGGTTTTCGGCTTCTTCTTAAAAATATCTTCAGAAAGGGCGAATGGCAGAGACGGAAAGGTTTGCTTTTTGTTAGGTGAAACCCGTAATTGATTTTATGAAAAAGGATGAGATTCACCTTTGGGACATTCAGCGCATTTTGTTTGGGCAGGCCCCGCCGGAGTTTATGCTCGAAGTGTTCCTCCGGTCACTGGTGGTTTACCTTATTGCCATTGCCGTGATGCGCTGGATGGGCAAGCGCATGAACGGCCAGCATTCCATCGTGGAGCTGTCCGTGATGATCATGATGGGGGCCATTATTTCCGTGCCCATGCAGATGCCCGACCGGGGTATCCTCCAGGGCGTGCTGGTGCTGTTCACCACTCTTTTTCTCCTGCGCGTCACCAACTGGCTGGGCTTTAAAAGCCCTCGGTTCGAACAGCTGGTCCATGGAGATGCGGTCACGCTGGTCAGCGACGGCGTGCTGCAAAGAGCGGTACTGGAGAAAACGCGGATCACCAACCAGCAGGTGTTTGAGATCCTGCGCAGCCGGCAGATCTTCAACCTGGGGCAGGTAAAAAGGATGTACCTGGAGGGCCCCGGTATTTTTTCCGTCTATCAGCAGGAGCCCAGGGCGGGCCTTCCCATTTTTCCCCAGATCGACGAAACGGTGCTGGAAGCCTACCCGCACAAGAGGAGCGGGGAAAAAGCCTGCACGCTTTGCGGGTGGGTACAGCCGGAGCCGGAAAAGGCCTGCCGCCATTGCGGGCATGATCAGTTTACCCATGCAATCGTATAAACCATGAAAAAAGAGGAAATCCAACCCGGAGACTGGATGAGGATCCTGTTCGGGGAAGTGCCGCCGGAATTTTTTATCGAGGTGGTGTTGCGGGCGGTCGTTATTTTCTGCCTGCTTATCGGGAGTATGCGGTTGTTCGGCAAACGGATGGCCGCTCAGATCGACCGGGTGGAAATGGTGTCGTTGTTTACGCTGGCGGCAGCCATCGGTGTACCGATGCAGGTACCCGATAGGGGGCTGGTTCCTCCGTTCATTATCGCCGCGATCGTAGTGATCATCGGCCGCCTGGTTTCCCGGATCAATTTCCGGAACGAGCGTGCGGAAGCAAGGGTAGGGGACCGCCTGACCATACTGGCCAATGATGGCGTGTATGACCTCAAAAAGATCAGGGGAACACGCCTGACCCTGGAGCGGCTGGCGGCCCAGCTCCGGTCCAGCGGTATCCGGCACCTCGGCGAGGTAAAGCGCCTGTACGTGGAAGCCAACGGGTCGTTCAGCCTGGTGCGCGAAGCGCATCCGGGTTGCGGCCTGTCCGTATTGCCCCCGCACGACCGGGCCTTTTTTGATGAGCAGCCCAAATGCGCGGAAGAAGTCTGCTGTACCTGCGGGCAGCAAAAAAGCCGGAATGAGGGAAAGGATACCTGTACCAACTGCGGCCATACGCAATGGGAGCCGGCTATCCGGTGAGACAGGATTGAGTAGCCGGTGTTCACTATTGCCAACGAGCCCGAAACTGGCAGTTATTCCCGGTCAGAATTAGCTGCTGCAATATATAGCTGGAAAAGAAAAGGCTGCAGGCCTTTGGCTTGCCCGGTTTTTATTCGTGCCAAAAGCTCTGTTCTTATCTGATCACGCACCTTTATGGCGGACCCTATCCGTTTTCACCGGAAGTGGGATGGCCCAGGCAGGTGAAGGGAAGGCCTTCCGAAGCCGGGCCGGGGACCAGAAAAGGAAGACCTGGTTCTCATTTTCAGCAGAAGCTCCGGAACAATACATCCCTTCCGGGTATCCATGAAACCAGCCGTTTTTGCCCTTTGCTGGATTCAACCAAAGGCTGTTCCGGTAACCCGTGACCTGAAATGGAAGCATAATGCTGGGCGGTTTTTCATTTTCCGGTCAACCGGATCCGTATGAAATGAGAGGTGCAGCAGGGTATCAGGTAAGGACTCTTTCTGTTCGTAGGGAAACGGTTTGGTGGCTTATATCCGGCTAAGAATAAAGACAGAAATGCTGCACCTTTGACGGTAATGGTGATCCCGTAAACCCGGAAGCGATGGTCATGCTTCCTCCTGCAAAAGCTGGGTATAAATGAATGAAATCTAAATTCCTGCTACTTGTCTTAACACTACTGGTGTCCGCTGCCGGGCAGGCGCAGACAAGGGTCCGGCTGCCGGTTTGGACCTTTCACCAGGACAGTGCCCGGATCTATGGACTCAGCCTGGGCCTGACCAGTAATGAAAAGAAGCGGCAGGTGGTCAGCACAGGCATTCACGTGGAGCTGCTGGGCCTTGGGATCATATTCCCCATGCTCGGCAGGTCACCGCTTACTGGGGAGCAGCCGGGAGCACCCATGGATAGAGACCGCTTTTCGGAAAAAGTGTACGGACTGAATATTTCGCCTCTGGGCACCTTTACAGACAACCTCCATCTCTATGGAGTCAGTATCAACGGCGTTTCCTCCCTCAGCCGGTATGCTGCTGGGATCACCCTGGCCGGCCTGTATAATTATGCAAGGACCTGTTACGGGGTACAGGCTTCCTTATTGGGTAATGAAGATGGGAGGCTCTATGGCATACAGGCAGGATTGTTCAACACGGTGCATGACGTGGCTAAGGGGCTGCAACTGGGTGCGGTCAATGCGTCCGGAAGCCACACCGGCCTGCAGGTAGGACTGTTCAACAGGGCAAGGCGGCTGAAGGGCCTACAGCTGGGAATCTGGAATGTGAACGAAAAGCGGAAGCTGCCCCTTGTCAATTGGTAAGCTGCGGCAGCCGTGGCATTTATCTACATGTTGCCCAGTTGTTCTGCAGTTTAGTTCAGCAAGGGCAAGGCCAGGCCCGGAAGCACGATTTCTTGATTCTCCGGAAGAAGATGGGTGAGCCCAATTATAGGGTTCCTTACCAGGATTTAATGTGCTGGATAGGACCTTTGAAATGAACCTTATATTTTTTGCCGTCCATTATAAAGTTTGCGTTTACTTCATAGTTCCCGTTGACTTTGCTGATCCGGAGCACCCCATCCTTTACCTCGTACGCGGCACCACTCATAACCGGGGAATTGCATTTCAGGACTACATCATGAAACCTGCCTGCCTGGAAGTTCTGGCTGGAAAATTCTTTGCTGTAGGGGTACGCTCCGGGCAGAAGCTCGTAGGTGTTTTCGAGGCTTAAATAATCAAATACTACAAAGTTCTGTTCGCCTTCTTTACTATGTATGCCTAAGGAAAACACCGTTCTT
>DATAGL010000128.1:0-1802 GCA_036263755.1 Chitinophagaceae bacterium
AAGGCGCTAAGGGCCGCAAAGACGCAAAGGATTTTGTAACTTAGAAAGTCTCAAAATTATTTCGTCAATCGTCAATCGTCAATCGTCAATCGTCAATCGTCAATCGTCAATCGTCAATCGTCAATCGTCAATCGTCAATCGTCAATCGTCAATCGTCAATCGTCAATCGTCAATCTGCACATTCGCACATCTGCACATCTGCACATTTCACCCGCTGAATCCATAGCGCCGATCCGCGCTTCTCCGCCGTTCAACCCGAAACGGTTGCAAAAGCGGGACCCGGCTATTACCTTCGCCGCCATGAAACGTGGTTTATTGATGCTGATCGGTACCCTGATCACCTCCCTGTGTTTTTCCCAGATCGTTATGGTGGGACCTATGGTCCATTTCAACTTCGAAGGCAAAAAGGTGCGCACTTCCTGGGCCGTAGAAGCTTCCTACTGGAAGCTGGGCGGCTTTCCCTACGGCTTCGATGCGGCCGTTGAATACCAGAAAGGCAAGTTCCGCCTCTATACCGAGGCCCAGACCGGCATCGGCGTGGCAGGTCTCTCC
Source organism: Chitinophagaceae bacterium (assembly GCA_036263755.1). Taxonomy (GTDB): domain Bacteria; phylum Bacteroidota; class Bacteroidia; order Chitinophagales; family Chitinophagaceae; genus Flavisolibacter. Next base: position 553 of record DATAGL010000128.1, read on the forward strand.
GCCGGCCCCTTTATCGAGTTTGCGAAGGCTTCCCCCGTCCGCGGCGGTTTCCAGATGACCGGCTGGGTGAATTATTACGTAGGCGCCGACGTGCGCGTACGCTTCTACCGCGGCCCCGACGTATTTGCGGCCGGTCTGTATGCCAAAGTACCGGCCTCCATTGGCGAAGAGCTCGACGACGATGACGATGATGATTTCGACTGGTGGGATTGGGATTGATGTCTATGCCCGATTCGCAGGACCGTTGAATGCCGGAAAGTTGACATGAAATAGCTTTGTTCCCTACGCATGTTGGCCCCGGCCCGCTGATCGTACTGGCTACCCATATGAAACAGTGGTTGCGCACAGGGCAAACAGAGAAACAGAGTTAGGAGAGGATTCTTTGCAGTTCCTAAAATTCCTGCACAGCATCTTCTGCTAACTCTGTTTCTCTGTTTGCCCTGTGCGCAATTTTTTCCTGGCCAGGAGCATACTGCTACAGGAAACCCAACGCCAAACCCCAAACCCCAAACAACTTCTACTCCACCCCGCACCCGCTCCATCTCCCCACCCTGCTGAGCAGCGCCACGAGGACCGGTGACGGACGGACAGATACGATCTCGGGGCGGAAACGGTGCAGGTGCATGGAAAGATAAGTGGCGGTCTTCCAGTTGCGGGCAAGCGGTGCCGGGCGGCCACCCGACAGGTGCTGCACGATCCGGGCCAGCCCTTCGAAATAAGCCTGGTAGCGCAGGGCCGGCGCATGGGTGTTGTACACCCGCGTGAGGCCATGGTGCGGGTTGCGGAACGTATGCGGCGTACCCGGAGGTATGGTCAGCAATTCTCCGGCATGAAGGGTGCGCCACCGCCCGTTTACCTGCACGTCGAGCCGGCCTTCGAGCACCAGCCAGGCTTCGCTGGCACCGGGGTGCAGGTGTACGGGCGCGCCCCCGGTGCGGGGCTGCAGGGTCCATTCCATTTCCAGGGTGCGGCCCTCGGTTTCCTCCGCTGTCTTAATCAGCTGGAAGATCATCCCGATGGGTGTGAGGTCGAGCGTCGGATTCGCCGTATGCATACGTCTTCAGACTGCCGCTTTCAGACGGACAGGTTCGTTCCTGAAGTTAACTGCCCCCGGGTACCGCAGCCAAACAGGAGCCGTTGAAGACGCATTTCGGCTGTGTGGATCGGGGGAATGGGGTGGTGGGGGCGGGATTTGGGAATTAGGAATTGGGAATTAGGAGTTGATCGGTTGATCCGTTGAATGGTTGATA
>DATAGL010000129.1:0-2889 GCA_036263755.1 Chitinophagaceae bacterium
AAAGATCCGCAAGCGCGAGGAAGAAGACCCTTCCGACAGCCGGCTGACGATCTCCGGCCAGATGAAAAGCGGCCTCGAAGTGGCGCCCGCCGCCCTTAACGAGCTGCTGCCGCAGGTCTCCTCCTACCCGGTGCTCACGCCGGCGCAGCTGGCCGCGCTGAAGACCGACGAGCTGGATGCGGCCTTCAATACCGAAGCAGTGGCCCGCCTCGAAATGAAAGGAAAGGATGAAGAGACCGGGTCGGTCTGGGTATTCCCCGAAGTGCGGCTGCACCGCGTGGACCTGCAGGTGCCGGAGGAAGTGGATGCGGCCGGACAGGTAACGCGCACCCGCACCGAGACCGTGCATTTTCCAAGGCCTTCGTCGGTCCATTTTTATGGCGAAAAAACAAAATGACATGCACACCGAATACGACATCATTTCCCGCGGGCTGGAAGCAGAAGAAGGCAGCACCGAGATCCCGCTGCTGAACGAAGAACCGGCACCCGCCCCCGAAGCGGAGCCCGCACTGGAAGGCTACGAAAACATGTTCGATCTGAAGGTGGGCCTGCGTCCGGTGACGCTGGTGCCCCTGGTATAAAACGAACTGTATGGAAAAAGGCGAGTGGTACCTCCGTTTGCACGAGCATGTGCGCGGGCTGATGCCCGTGCAGGACTGCATCATTCACGATGAAGCCCGCGGCATCCTCAGTTATCCCGAAGCGGTGGCCGTGGAAATGCCCGTGGAGCTGGAAGTGCTGGTGGGAGCGGACGGCACGGTGCAGCTGGGCAGTGCCCCGCCGCTGTACTACGCCGACACTTCGCTGCAGCCGGTGTACCACGGACTGAAGATCACGATCACCCTGAACCCCGAAGCGCATGGAGAACAAACCCTGGAACCTTGAGTCCTTCGTAGACGCCCTGGTGGTGGAGCTCGACAAGACGCGGGAAACCCTGGCGGTAAAGGCGCTGAACAAGCCGCTTTCCTATACCGTCAAGGACATGGCCCTTGACCTGCAGATCTTCCCCACCTACAACGGCGACAAGGTGGAGTTCGTCACGGCCCGCCCCGGCGAGCAGGGCGCTTCCAAGGTGACCATCAAGCTCGACTCGGTCACCGACCAGGTGGTGAAGGCCACCTCCAAATCGCTGCCGCAGAAAGATGATATCCCGATCGAATCCATCGAGGTGGACGAGGATACCAAAAAGAGCCTGCGCAAGATCGGGGTCACTTCGGTAAAGGACCTGGAAACGATCGAGAAGAAGAATGTGGACATCAAAAAGATCACGTCTTCGGGCGTCAATTATGCCGAGCTGGCCAACATGATCCAGAAAAGCCGCCGCAACCGCACGCCGCCGAAGGTGAGCAAGGTGTCGATGAGCCTGAGCGCGGGCGAGCCGGTGATCGTGGTGGAAGGGACGAATCTGGCGGTGCAGGAAAGCTTCGCACCGGTGGCCGTGGTGAACAACCGCCTGGCCGAAATAAAAGAAGCAGGGCCGGAGCGGGTGGTACTGAAGCCGCCGCCGCTGGAAGGCGGCCGCCACGAGCTGGTAGTGGCCCTGGATCCGTACTCGGTCGTTAAATTAACCCTCAACGAAAAAACCTGATTATGCCGCGTCCGAAACCTGCGCACTATAAATCCCTGGTGCTTTCCTACTACGCAAGGCCCGTGCGCCCGAAACCCGTGGCGCCAACAAAGTCGCGGGGCACCGTGGTGATCACCAAAGCCTTCGACGACGGTAAACCCGCATACCGCCCTGCGCCCGACGAATACATTGAGTACGACATCGTTTCCCGCCAGCCCGCCGCCCGGGCGATGGAGGCCGAGGTTCCGTTCGTGGAATACGATGTATCCGGCCGCGAGCCGGCCCTGGCCCAACCGGCTTCCCTTTCCGACGAAGGCGCCTATATCGAGCCCTTCATGGACAGCCTGCGTCCTTCTGCACCCATGCCCGCACCCGCACCCACCCGGCAGGCACCCTGTAACTGCGGGTGCAAAGGGCAGGACGAAACACCGGCGGCAGAAGCACAGCCCCCGGCCGACACGGTAAGGCCCGTTCCTTCACCGGCCCCCCCGGCCACCGGTGGCCCGGCTTCCTTCCCGGAGGGTCCGGTCCCTTCCGCGGCGCAGAGCCGGGCGGCTGGCGACGACACGGAGCATGATTTCATGGCCGATATCAAGTCCATCCTCAGCGGGGAGAAATTATACGATCCAACCAGCAAGAGCCTGACCAGCAAGGAAGAAGCGCCGCCGGCCGCACGCTCAAAGCCGAAAGCACCGCCGCCCGACGAAGGCGCGCCCTTCAAGGAAAGCGAGCATGCCATTTTTGACAAGATCGCCCAGAGCATGCGGTATTCCAATGCGTATGACCTCGGCTCCATTGCCCTGGAACAACGGTTCGAAGAATTCGACCGCATGGAGTCGGCACCACCTCCACCGCCACCTGCCGCGCCACCCGTAACCTATGTTCCGGCATCGCCGGCACCTCCCGTGGCGGCCGCAGTTCCGGCACAGCCCGCGGTGCCGGTCACCCGGGTAAAGCCGGCCGCTTTTGCCCAGGACCTGGCTTCTGCCAAAGACTTCCTCAGCGACCTCGATCTCATCTTCGCCCAGACGTCCGGAGGCTTCGCCCCGCCCATCGACGCGGTGACCGGAGCGGCCCCGCTGGCTCCTACGGCCCTGCAGGCCGGCGACCTGCTGCTCTTCCAGCGCTCCCTGCCCGGCAATGACCCGGCAGCAGTGCTGAGCAGCGAAGCCGCGCTGTTTGCCGGCGACGGCAAGGTGCTGCGGGCCAGTACGGCCGGACTGGCCGAGGAAAGCCTGTCGCGCCTGCTGGAAGACAGCACGCTGACCGCCGCCTACCGGCATACCCAGGCTTCCGAAGAAAACACCGGACGCCTCGTGGCA
>DATAGL010000130.1:0-1617 GCA_036263755.1 Chitinophagaceae bacterium
GCGAGGTTCTGCTGTACTTTGTGTTCACCACCCTGTGTATCGGAAGCTGCTTTCTTTTCGGCTCACAGAACAGCCCCTGGGACAAGATCAGCGATGCGCAGTACGATGTCATTTTCAATGTGAACATCATTTGCACGGTGCTGCTCAGCGCCTCCTTCGCTTTTCTGACCATTGTTTCAGAGCGGAAATATGCGGCCGCCCTGCTGGAACAGAAGAAGCGGGCGGAAGAGGCCATGAGTACCCGGAGCCAGTTTCTTTCGCATATGGGTCATGAGCTCCGCACGCCGCTGAACGGTATTATCGGCGCTACCAACCTGCTGTTGAAGCAGAAGACGCTTCCCGAACAGGAAGAATTCATCAATATCCTGAAGTACTGCTCCAACCATATGCTGGAGCTCATCAACAATATTCTCGATTACAATAAAATGGAGGCCGGCAAGCTGGAAGTACATCTTTCGCAGATGAACATGAAACAGCTGCTGGAGAATGCCATGATTCCCTTTCATAACCGGTTTGAAGAGAAAAAGATCGAATTGCGCCTGGAACTGGATCCGGCACTCGACACCACCGTGATGGTGGATGATATCCGGCTGGTGCAGATATTGAACAACCTTGTTTCCAATGCCCTGAAGTTTACCGACCGGGGTTATGTCAAGCTGAAAGCCCAATGCCGCAATCAATCGGATGACCGCATGGAAGTTTTGTTTTCGGTGCAGGATACGGGCATCGGCATCAAGGAAGACGATCAGCGCAAGATATTCGAAAGCTTCGAGCAGGTGTATTCGGAAAGCACCCGGAAATACCATGGTACGGGGCTGGGCCTCAGTATTTCGCAGCGCCTGCTCAACCTGATGGACAGTCGCCTGGAAGTGAAAAGCGGTTTCGGTCAGGGCAGCACCTTTTTCTTTTCCATTTCGTTCAATAAAAAAGGCGAAGCCGCTTCACCGGCTGCAGTGGTGAAGACGGAGCAGGGAGATCTTTCCGGAATGCGGGTACTGATCGCCGAGGACAACCTGATCAACATGCTGATCGCCACCAAGATGCTGGAAGAGTGGAAGGTGGAATTCACTACCGCCGAAAACGGAAAAGTGGCCCTTGAGGCCCTGAAGCGGGATTCCAATTACAATATGATCCTCATGGACCTGGAAATGCCTGAAATGGATGGCTATACAGCCGTCAGGGAAATTACCAAGCTCTATCCGGATGTGCCCGTGATCGCCTTTACAGCGGCGCTCGTAGACAATGAAATGTATACAAAGCTGAAGTATATGGGCTTTGTGGATGCCGTGCTGAAACCGTTTCAGCCCATGGAATTGTTTTCCAAGATCCGGTATTACGCCAACTAGTTTTTACAGATTAACGAGATACAAGAAGCACTGCCCCCGGCGTGCTTCTTTTTTTATTTAATGAGGGTAACCGTTCCTTTCTGAGTGTAGGGTTTACCCAGGTAATCCAATGCCTGGATCGTCCATACATACGTACCGGTTGACTGGAGGGTTCCGTTTACCCGTCCGTCCCAGCCCGCGTGATGGCTGTTGGGCATCCGGTATACCAGTTGGCCCCAGCGGTTGAATACCTGGAAGTGCTGCACCTGCTGCATGCCTGCCGCTACCGGTT
>DATAGL010000131.1:0-3782 GCA_036263755.1 Chitinophagaceae bacterium
CCCGGCCGTATCGGGATCCGCTTCCCGCAGCAAGGATGGCCTCACGCATATTTCCCTGGTGAACATCGACGCCCGGCAGCCGCAGGAAGTGACCATCGACCTGCAGGGGGGCTCGTTTGCCTCCGTACAGGGACGCATCCTGTCCTCCGCGAAGCTGCAGGACCACAACAGCTTTACCGAGCCGCAGAAAATCACGCCGGCTCCCTTCCGGGGTGCCTCGCTGAAGGGAAAGACCCTCACCGTAACGCTGCCGCCCTTTTCAGTAGTGGTACTGCAGCTGAAGTAATCCTCCGGAAAGAGTTAAACAACAAATATGGTTACATCATTCTTTCCTGAATTCCCTGCAGGACGCACGAGGATGAAAACCGATCACGCCATCAAACGCATTTTTTTATGAACAGAAACCGGATCCTCGGCGCCACGCTTTCGGCCTTACTAACCCTCGGTGCACAGGCGCAGGCCCCCGTGCTGACCGTAAAGGCCGACGCCGTGCGCGGCACCATACAGCCCACCATGTGGGGCATCTTTTTCGAAGACATCAACATGGGTGCCGACGGCGGTGTATACGCCGAGCTGGTAAAGAACCGCTCCTTTGAATTCAGCACGCCCCTGATGGGCTGGAAAGAGGTGAAAAAAGACGGCGGCAGCGGCAGCCTGCTCCTCGTGAACCGCGGGCAGCAACAGGCATCCAACCCGCGCTTCCTGAAGCTGGTGGCCGGCGAAACCGGTGCGTACGGCATTGCGAATGAAGGGTTCAAAGGAATGGGGATCCGGAAGGACAAAGGGTACCGGTTTTCCGTGCTGGCGCGCCGGCCGGCCGGGTCCCGGGTGACACTGGTAGCCGAACTGGTGGGTGAAAAAGGCGAGCGGCTCGGTGCGGCCACCCTGACCCCCGATGCGCCCGACTGGAAACAATACGAGGCTGAAATCACCGCCACCGGCACCGACGGCAAGGCCCGACTGCAGCTCTGGGCCCAGGGCGGAGGAGCCGTGGACCTGGACATGATCTCGCTTTTTCCGAAAGACACCTGGAAAGGCCGCCCCGGCGGCATGCGGGCCGACCTGGTACAGCTGCTGGCCGACCTGAAGCCCGGCTTCCTGCGGTTTCCCGGTGGCTGTATCGTGGAAGGCCGGGAACTGGCTACCCGGTACCAGTGGAAAAAAACGGTAGGCCCGGTAGAGGAGCGCGAGATGATCGTGAACCGCTGGAACACGGAGTTTCGCCACCGGCCGGCACCGGATTATTTCCAGACCTTCGGGCTGGGTTTCTTTGAATATTTCCAGTTGTCCGAAGACATCGGCGCCGAGCCGCTGCCGATCCTCAGCTGCGGCATGGCCTGCCAGTTCAATACCGGCGAAGTGGTGCCGATGGAAGACCTGGGCACCTACATACAGGACGCACTCGACCTGATCGAATTTGCCAACGGCGGTCCGGAAACGAAATGGGGGGCACTGCGTGTGCAGATGGGCCATCCTGCACCGTTCAACATGAAATTCCTGGGCGTGGGCAACGAGCAGTGGGGGCCGCAGTACGTGGAGCGGTACCAGGCTTTTCATAAAGTGCTCAAGGCAAAACACCCGGAAATCCGCCTGATCACCACTACAGGACCTTCGCCCTCCGGTGAACTGTTCCAGTACCTCAACGATACCCTGCGGAAGATGGATGCCGACATCATCGATGAACACTATTATGCCGCACCGGACTGGTTCCTCCAGAATGCCACCCGCTACGACCGGTACGACCGCAAAGGGCCGAAGATCTTTGCCGGCGAATATGCCGTACAAACGGCAGGCATTGCTTCACCCGACAACCGGAACAACTGGAAGAGCGCCCTCTCCGAAGCGGCCTATATGACCGGGCTGGAACGCAACGCCGATGTGGTGCATATGGCGTCGTACGCGCCGCTCTTCGCCCATGCCGAAGGCTGGCAGTGGACACCCGACCTAATCTGGTTCAACAGCCTGCAATCCTATGCTACACCCAACTATTACGTACAGCAGCTTTTTTCCACCAACAAAGGCACGCGTCTTCTTTCGGTGCAGCAGAACGGTTCCGACCTCACCGGCCAGGACAGCCTCTATGCATCCGCCGTACTTGATGATGCCACCGGGGAACTGGTGCTTAAAGTGGTCAACGTATCGGGCACGGAAAAGCGCACCGGCCTGAAACTGCAGGGTGTCCGAAAGCCGGGCAGCGCCCGGATTACCGTTTTAAAAAGCGGTAACCTCTCGGCTGAAAACTCCTTCTCTGATCCCGGGCAGCTGCGGCCGGTCACCACGGCGTTTTCCTTAAACGATAAAGTCCAGACCTGGGCCCCTTATTCCGTCAGCGTGGTCCGGATCAAGGTCCGCTGACCCGGTGCATAATCAACGCGCATGAACAAACGAAGAACACCCGGGCAGATCTTTTTCCTTTTGCTGTGGGCCCTGCTGCAGGGCATTGCCGCATCCGCTCAGCCGGCGCCGGAAGACCGGGCGCTGCCTACGGGAAAGGTGCCGGTGCACGACCCGGTGCTGATCCGGGAAGGGGATACCTGGTACCTGCTGGCTACGGGCCAGGGCATCGCGGTATGGTCGTCGAAGGACCGGAAGGAATGGAAAAAAGAAAAGCCGGTATTTGGGGCGCCCCCGGAGTGGGCGGTGAAGGCGGTGCCGGGCTTCCGCGGGCACATCTGGGCTCCGGACATCCGCCGGCACAACGGGCTGTTTTATCTCTATTATTCCGTTTCGGCTTTCGGCCGCAATACCTCCTGCATCGGTGTGGCAGTGAACCGGACACTGGATCCCGGGTCGCCCGAATTTAAGTGGGAAGACAAGGGCCTGGTGGTACAGTCGGTGCCCGGCCGGGATTTGTGGAATGCCATCGATCCCCAGGTGACTTCCGATGAAGCGGGCCGGCAGTGGATGGTCTTCGGCTCCTTCTGGAGCGGGCTGAAACTGGTGCGGCTTTCGGCCGACGGGTTGTCGCTGGCGGAGCCTGCCGAATGGCATACCATTGCGCGCCGTCCCCGGCCCTACGATGTTCCGGATTCAGCGGCCGGTCCCGGTGCGGTGGAAGCGCCCTTTCTTTTTCAGCACAACGGCTACTATTACCTGTTTGCCTCGGCCGATTACTGCTGCCAGGGCGAGCGCAGCAACTATAAGATCATCATTGGGCGCAGCCGGTCCATTACCGGTCCGTACCTGGACCGTGAAGGACGGCGGCTGGATGCCGGCGGCGGTACCGTACTGCTGCAGGGCGATGCCGCCTGGCACGGCCTCGGGCACAACGCCGTGGTCCGCAACGGGCAGCAGGACCTGCTGGTGTTCCATGCCTACGATGCGGCCGACAAGGGCCGACCGAAACTGCGCATTGAAAACCTGGACTGGACCCCGGACGGCTGGCCCCTGGTGCGCTGATCGGAGGAGTTGGTATGCGGCGTATGCCCGGAAACTTCAGGTGGGGATTGTGCCGGGAAGCCTAACTTTAGGAAAACAGATCAGCAGCCCCGGTAACGGGCTGCATCAAACCAAAATCATTTATCGAGATGACAACAGCGTACATCAAACGGAACAGTTTTTTACTGGCCATGACCGGACTGCTCTTTGCCTGCGGCAATGAAACCGGTCAAACCGCCGGAACCGCGAAAGAAGCCGACAGCACTGCTGCGCAAACCCAAACAGCGCTTACCCGTACAGACTGGGGAGAACGCGACGGTAAAAAGGTGGAGTTGTTCACCCTGACCAATGCCGGGGGCATGCAGGTGCAGATCACCAACTACGGCGGGATCGTTACTTCCTGG
>DATAGL010000132.1:0-1627 GCA_036263755.1 Chitinophagaceae bacterium
TTCCAGCCCGTTGCGGTAGGCATCCACCCAGTTCATTGTGGTGTTTGAGCAGCCAGCGGCATCGGTCACGGTCAGGTATACCGGGTACTCGCTGGGCCAGAAATAGGTATGGCTTACTTCTCCCGGCTTTGTATAGGTGTTGGAGGAATTGTCGTGCCAGTTCCACTCCCATTTAACGATGGGCTTGCCGGGATTGATTACCGAAGTATCCTGCAGGTATACCGTGCCGCCCGGGGCGCAGGGACGGATATTCTGCCGGAACCCTGCCATCGGACCTTTGATCTTCAGCGCCTGAAGGCTGGTCGTGTCCGCGCACCCATTGGGGCCGGAGGTAACGATCGCCCGGATCCCGTCGTGGTTCTGGTAAAAGTCCATCCGCGGCAGCTCGACCGACCCATTGAGCCAGCTGGCGCCGTAAACGCCCGAGGTCAGGTGGTTCCAGTCTTTGTCGTACAGCACGATGCCGTAATTCCAGTGGCCGTCCCAATTATTGGGGTTGTTGGATTCCAGGTTGGAAACGGTGATCTTCAGGGCCTCGTTGCGCATGCAGATCTCCGGTTTGTCCACGGCCAGCAGAGGCTTCTGGCGCAGCACTACGGTCGCGAGCAGTTTTTCCTCCACGCGGCAGCCGCCGCGTTTATTCGTCAGCGTTACCCAATAGTGGCCTGTTTTCTTATAAGTATGCTTCACCTCCCGCTGATCGGTCGTCAGGTCCAGCTTCGTGCCGTCGCCAAAGTCCCAGTGCCAGCTGTCGGTTTTGCGGGACTCCTGCGTAAACGTTACTTCCCCGCGGGTGCCTTCGCAGGTAGTGGTATAGCCTGAAATCTTCGGAAAAGGCGCGGTGACTTTTATATAATCCTTTTTCACCAGGGTGTCGGCGCAAACCCCGTCGGTGGCAATGAGCCCCACGGTGTACGTGCCTTCCTCCCAGAACTGTTTCTGGATCATATGTCCTTCACCGGTCGAAGCCTGGAAATAACCGTCACCGAAGTTCCAGCTGTAATAAACGGTGGGGCCCGACTGGTTGGTGAAGGTTACCTGTGTTTGCCCGCAGACCTGTGTCTGGGAAGCGGTAAAGTCCACCTTCACCCGTTCGCTGATCTGGACGCCATAGCGGAAGTCCGCCGTTCCCGTGCAGCCTCCTTCGGTGGTATAAGTGAGTTTCACCAGGTAGTGGCCTTTCTTTTTGTAGGGATGTACGGGTGCCGCTTCGGCTGAGGTGGTGCCGTCGCCAAAGTCCCAGAGGTATTTTTTGATGGGCTGCGTGCCGGTGGCCGTGAAGCGCACATCCTTTGGCCCGCAGGAGGCAACGGACTGGTCGCCGGGCCAGCGTTCATCGGGCGACTGGATGGTCACCGTGGGGGCATACACATCCACGGTTTTGGTTGTTTGAGCGGTACAGCCGGCTGCGTCGGTGATCTTCAGGTATACGTAATAGGTACCCCCGTAATCGAACGTATAGGCCGGCGCCTTGTCCGCAGACCGGAAATTCGCCCCCGACTGCTCGGTCTTCCACTCCCAGCTGACGGCCGCCTTGCTGGTATCGCGGAACTGTACCGGCAGCGGGGCGCCGCAGGTATGGGCCGGCTCCAGCAGGAAGCCGTTCAGTACCGGTGAGCGCTTTACT
>DATAGL010000133.1:0-1500 GCA_036263755.1 Chitinophagaceae bacterium
TACCCCGTGCAGTGAATAAGCTGAGCACTTCCTGCATCGGCTCCAGTTCCGGTACCGGTGGCACATGGGCATGCATTTCGGCCAGGCCGGGCATCAGGTATTTACCGGTACCGTCAATTACCTGTGCATCGGAGCTGTATCGTACTTTCCCGGCATCCCCCAGGGTCACTACGCGTCCGCCCCGCACCACTACGGTCTGTTGCCGGAGGGGAGTAGCCGACTCCATCGTCAGTACCGTTACCGGGGTAATAACAATTTCCCGGTGAAGGGAATCCTGGGCGCTGCTGCCCTGCGAAGTAAATAACAAGAGGAGGAAAAGAAACCTTTTCATGGCGGGTATTTTATAAAACAGGACTGGGTTAAATTTACAGGAATTACTCCTTTAGCGTAAACCACTCAAATAATTAGCACGTTATGATGAACAAGGCTTTATTGGCAGAGTTGCGGCAGGAAGCTGCCTCCACCCGGAAAATGCTGGAACGGGTTCCTTTTGACCAGTCGGACTGGAAACCGCATCCCAAATCAATGTCCCTGGGCAAACTGGCGTGTCATGTCGCGGACCTGGCCAACTGGCTTCCCCTGACCCTGCGTACCACGGAATTGAACTTTGCCGGTTCTGATTATGTTCAATTAAAAGCTTCCAGCAGGGAAGAACTGCTTTCTGCCTATGACGGCTTCCTTCAGGAGGCCCGTACCGCCCTGGAAAAAGCTACAGATGAGGACCTGATGCAACCATGGACATTGCGCAGCGGGGAGCATATTCTGTTTACATTGCCCAAAGCCGTGGTCATCCGTTCCATGGTATTCAACCATTTTATTCACCACCGGGGACAGCTTTCCGTTTACCTCCGGCTCCTTCAGGTCCCGGTCCCCGGCATGTACGGGCCAAGTGCCGACGACGTAGAATGAGCTTTGTGGATAGTTTGGTAAATTCATTATCCGCATATATTTCATACAAAAGACCGGTTCCTATTCGTATGGGAACCGGTCTTTTATTATCTGTTATTCCGGTTATTAACCGCCTGGTTTATAAATGAGCCTTGCCGGCAGAACGCCTTTACAGATTTAAAATCTTTTCCAGTTCTCCTTGCTTGACCGTCAGCAGGCCAACTGCGGGCAGGCGCCGCGTAAGTTCTTTCCAGTTCCGGTCTTTCACAAAGATCTTTTTAAAAAGGGGCAGGGCCTGGTCCAGCTGGTTGTTGTTCGCCAGCGTTACGGCTGTCCAGTATTGCATTTCCAGGTTCTGCGGAAACAGTTTCATGGCGGCGCCATATTCTTTCATGGCAAGGGGCATGTCTCCTTTTTCCACTGCGAGGTCTCCATTGTTCATATGCTGGTAGGCCATATGCACGGTATACAACCGGCGCAGTTCTTTCAGGGGGGCGGGATGATCATCCACCCGGAGATCCACGGTCCGTTCCTCCCAGGGTTTCCCGGCGGATTTGCCCGGAACAATAATCAATGCTGCTGACTGCTGGCCCCGGATATCCCCACCGGCAG
>DATAGL010000134.1:0-2439 GCA_036263755.1 Chitinophagaceae bacterium
ATCCGGGTACGCTCATTGCAGTGCGCACGTACTTCCGCCCAGTCGATCCGGTACTCGGGGTGCCGCAGGGGCAGCGCCACGGCCTTCGCCCCGTTGAGCGTAATGCCGGGTATGTAGGAATCATAGGCCGGCTCGAATACGATCACTTCGTCGCCGGGCCGCAGCAGGGCGGTCATGGCTGTGTATAAGGCATAGGTGCCGCCGGGCGTGATGGTGACTTCGGTATCCGGGTGAACGTTCGCTCCGTACAAAAAGGCGATCTTTTCGGCAATGGCTTCGCGTAGCGGGCCGTAACCGCTCATCGGGGCATACTGGTTGTGTCCTTCGCGCATCGCCTGCGCTACGCCTTCCACCAGTTCGGCGTGCATGTCAAAATCCGGGAATCCCTGGCCCAGGTTAATGGCATTCAGTTCAGTGGCCAGGGCACTCATCACCGTGAATATGGTGGTACCCGTATCGGGAAGCTTGGAAGAAACCATGAAACGAAATTAAAGAGAGCGGACCTGTTCCTCCGTGCGGCAGGATGCAGTTTGTGCCTTCACCAGGTGAAGACCTAAACTGCTTTCCCGGTGAACGGATGCAGGTCCTGCTATTGAACGTATTTGATGGAAATATGCTCGTTTTTGATCAGCGGTTCGCAGTGGTAGCGCAGGAGCACCTGCACCAGCGTTTCCACGTCTTTCTGGCAGTATTTGGCGATGCGTTCCAGGTCGCCGTCGGCCCAGTAGACTTTATGCACCTGGCTGCCGTCAATGTCTTCCTTGGGCGAAGGAATGCCCAGCACCTTGGCCAGCAGCTTCAGGGAAGTGAAGCTTTTGAAGTCGCCGAACTTCCACATTTCCATCGTATCCAGATGGCGGATCTCCCAGGGCTTGCGGCCGGCGATCTTCAGGGCTTCGGGAATGGGAATACCGTTGATGATCATCCGCCGGCAGATATAGGGGTAGTCGAATTCTTTCCCGTTGTGGGCGCAGAGGAATTTATCGGAATCGCGGGACCATTTCTGCAGCGTATCGGAAAAGTCGACCAGCAGCTTTACTTCGTCGTGGCCGAAAAAGGATTTGAGGATCAGTTTGCGCTCTTCCCCCTCCCCTTTCAGGCAGCCTACCGAGATGCACACGATTTTGCCGAACTCCGCATAAATGCCGGCCCGTTCATAGACCGTAGCCTCTGTTTCCTCGGCGCGGTTGCGCATCAGCATCTGGGCTTTCACACCCCACAGCTCCCTCCAGTCTTCCGGCAGCTCCTCGTAGGCAGGATATTGCGGCACGGTTTCGATATCGAGAAAGAGAATATTGTTGAAGTTCATGCGGCAGTGGTTTTAATGGGTTCCAGGGTTCACCGGTGCACAAGGCCGGTTTATGTTGGCGATCGATCGGTTTTCGGCGGACCATTTGCCGTGTACTGTTCCTCAGCTTCAAAAAACATTCCTTATATGGCGGAGGACAGGGATAAGTTTTGCACATTGGGGTCCTCCCTGCCCTTTCCGCAACAACGGGCGTCCGCTTTATAGGAACTTGTCGCCCTTGTTGCGCTTTACTTCCGCCACGTATTCCTTGATCTCCTGTTCTTTTTCCTTCTGGCAGATCAGCAGTACGTCTTTGGTGTCCACGACAATGAAATCATCAAGGCCCTGGAGCACCACCAGCTTGTCGTCGGAAGCGTGCACCACGCATTTGACGGCATCGATGACCATTACATTGCGGCCGGCCGCGGCGTTATCGAGGTAATCCTTTTCCATGTTTTCCCAGGCTGAGTTCCAGGTACCCAGGTCGCTCCAGCCGAAGGAAGAGGGGATGACGTACACGTTGTTGGCCTTTTCCATGACGCCGAAGTCGATCGATATGTTGGTGCACTGCGGGTAGATCGATTCAATGGCCTGCGTTTCCTGCGGGGTGTTGAAGCGGTCCGATTCGGTGGCGAACAGCTCGTGCATTTCGGGCAGGTGCTTCTGGAAGGCTTCGAGGATCGTGCTGATCTTCCAGACGAAAATACCGGAATTCCACAGGAAGTCGCCGCTGGCGATGAAGGTCTGTGCCAGCTCGCGGTTCGGCTTTTCGGTAAAAGTCTTCACCTTGTGCACCGAGTCGAATACTTCTTCGGTTTCGTGCTGGATGTAACCGTATCCGGTGTTGGGATAAGTAGGCTTGATGCCCAGGGTCACCAGTGCGTTATCGCTTTTGACGAAGCTGAGTGCCTGGTGGCACACGTCGCTGAACTTATCTTCGTTGAAGATGAGGTGATCGGCCGGTGCCACGATGAGCGCTGCTTCCGGGTCGAGGGCAGCCAGCTTGAACGAGATATAGGCCACGCAGGGAGCGGTATTCTTGCGGAACGGCTCGGCAATGATGTTTTCTGCCGGCAGCTCGGGCAATTGCTCTTTGGTGATTCCCACGTATTCGTGCGAAGTGACGATATAAATATTCTCCAGCGGAATGA
>DATAGL010000135.1:0-2956 GCA_036263755.1 Chitinophagaceae bacterium
AGCGGCCGTTCACCAGCATGAAAAACAGGATAAAGTACATCGTGGCGATGATGGTGAGGGTATCGAGCGTGATGCCCAGCACCTTGGGCAGCAGCTGGGCAATGTAGGGGCCGAGCTGGTTGATGGCATTGGGGTTGACGATCTGGTACCCGATCTCCTTGCTCAGCCGGTTCACCGTTACTTTCAGCGAAGTGATCAGTTCGGACGAATGCATCACCACGTAGGAGATTTTCGAATACAGGATATTGCCCAGCAGCCCGATGGGCACCAGGATCACGAAAAAGGAAAGCAGCATCAGCACCCAGGCGGCCGTGGACCGCTTCCAGCCCCTGCGCTCGGTAAGGTAAAACATCCGCTCCCGCATGACCACGTAAAAAGTGACCGCTCCGAGGAACGCCGACATAAAAAACTGCAGTTCCCGGAACAGCACAATGCCTAGGAAAACGATGATTAAAATAAAGAAGATCTGCCGGAGCAGGTTCGAATTGATGGTGTCATTCATGCCAGGTTAAAAATAAGGTGGAATTAGGAGTTAGGGATTAGGAATTGGGTAGAAGATCAAGCCGAACGCGGTTTCGGAGTCCAGTATCGTAAACAATACCAGTTTAATGCAGGTGCTCCCTGCATTAAACTGGTATTGTTTTGCTGCCCAATTCCCAACTCCCAATTCCTAAATAACCTTCGCTTTCCACTTCCCCCTCTTAAAAAGCACATAGGCAGCAATGGATATGGCGGTTTCCGCAACGGGAATGGCAATGAACACGCCCAGGGGACCCAGGCCCAGCGGCACAGCCAGCACATAGGCCAGCGGGATCTGGAAGAGCCAGAAACCGCAAAGGTTGACCCAGGTGGGCGTCCAGGTATCGCCGGCACCGTTGAAGGCGTTGGCCATCACCATGCCGATGCCATAGAATACGTAACCGGCCGACACAATGCGGACCGCCTGCACGGCATAGGCCCGCACCTGTGCGTCTTCGGTAAAAAACGAAATGATCAGGTCGGCGCCCGCCATGATGATCACCATGACCGTGGCCATGAAGATGATATTGTATTTCGCTGTTTTCAATACCGACTGTTCGGCCCGCTCGGGTTGCCCGGCCCCGAGGTTCTGGCCCACCAGCGTAGCAGCTGCATTGCTCAGGCCCCAGGCCGGCAGGATAAAGAACATCACGATGCGGATGGCCGTCTGGTACCCTGCCGAAGCAATGTCGCCACCCGTATCGGCCACCATTTTGGCCAGGAAGATCCAGCTGCAGGAGCCGATGATAAACTGCAGGGTGCCCGGTGAGGCAATGGAGATCACCGAGCGGATCAGCGGCCAGTCCCAGGTAAGGTGTTCGCGGCGGATCTTCAGCGGGCCCTTGCCGCTGAACAGGTGAACTGCCTGGTACACGACCCCGATGCCCCGGCCGATGGTGGTGGCCATGGCCGCACCGGTAAGCCCGAAGGCGGGTATGGGGCCCAGGCCGCGGATGAGCAGCGGGCAGAGCGCAATGTTGCACAGGTTGGCGATCCATAGGCTTTTCATGGCCATGGATGCATTGCCTGCTCCGCGGAACACGCCGTTGATGAGGAACAGCAGCATGATCACGAGGCTGCCGCCCATCATGATCCGGGTATAGGGTAGCCCCAGTTCAACGGTTCGTTCCGAAGCGCCCATCAGGCGCAGGATGTCGGCCGCCCAGATAAAACCGGCAATGGACAGGACCACGGTGACGGCCATCGACAGGAAGATGGCCTGCATGCCGGCACGGGCCGCCCCGTCGGGGTTCTTTTCGCCGACCCGCCGGGCCACAAGGGCCGTGGCGGCCATGGAGATACCGATGGCCAGTGAATAAACGATGGTGATGACCGATTCGGTGAGCCCTACGGTCTGGATGGCGGCGGAGCTCTCGTCGAGATGGCCTACGAAATAGATATCGACAAGGGCGAAAACGGATTCCAGCACCATTTCCAGGATCATGGGTACGGCCAGCATGAACACGGCGGTGCGTATGCTGCCCTGGGTGTAGTCGAGGTGCTCGCCCTCTAGGGCCCGCTTGATAAAAGACAGGGTGGAATGAGCCTTATGGCTATAAGAAGTTGGTTGTGACATGATTGTCCGAAGTGGTTTGTGGTAAACGATAAAAGGTAAAAGGGAACGGGACCGGAGGTGCGCCGTTCAAAAAAGGAGGCCGTAAGGAGGGGGCCGGGCTGCCGCTTAGCAGCTAAACCGGCCGGCAATGATCTTCATAATCTTTACCGTTAAGCAGAAGGCAAAACTAAGGGGATTTCCTTACCGGGCAAACCGGCGGGCAGAAATTTTCAATGAACCGGCGGGAAGAGGGGATGAAACCGGATTATCCGTTGATCAGTTGATCAGTTGAATGGTTGACAGGTTGAACAGTTATTGAAGGAAATAAGCAATTTTCAATACTCAATATTCAATGCCCAATCGCTGATGGCGCTGAGATACGCTGATGCCGCTGATGAATTACATCCTACGCTTACACTGTACATCGTACATCGTAAATCGTACATCAGCACAGCCGCAACTCCGAAAAGACAAATAGCTGGTCAAAACTCCATGGCCCGCAGGTATTGCACCACGTAATCGTTGACAAACCGCCGGCGGTACTGCATGATAAAGCGCGGATGCGGCACCGGTACTATTTCGTCGAACCAGTGGTGCCGGGCATTCAGCTTTTGGAGGTATTTGAAATTCTTTTCGCCGCCGATGCAGATGCAGCGCTTCCGCTGGTAAGGAAAGGACAGGAGGCGGTGCATCTGCTCGATGATAAACGGCTCGACGGAGCGCAGCAACTCCTGATCGTCGTAATAATTGATGTTGGTGCCGTTCCGCACAAAGCCCAGCGGGCAGACCGACCCGATAAAGCATTGCCGGTAAAAAGCGGCTGGTCCCCCGGCCGCCTGGATCATGCGGTAAATAAATTCGGCTGACAGCTCGCTCTGGGGC
>DATAGL010000136.1:0-2354 GCA_036263755.1 Chitinophagaceae bacterium
GTTGGCAGAGGAAACCCAGCGGATCACGTTGTAGCGGATGTCGGCGGGATCCCAGTTGGCATCGTCGGGCATGATCTTCATCTGCACGGCATTCTTGAAACCGGCCTTCTCAAAGGCAGCGTTCCATTTCAGGCCGGCGTCCACGATGGTCTGGCGGTATTCCAGGGGCGTAGTGTTCTCCACCCAGAAAACGATGGGCTCCACGGGCTCGCTGAGGGCGGCCGTCGGATCTTTCTTTACCAGGTTCCAGCGGTTGATATAATCTTTATACGGAACAGCGCTCACGCTCGTCTGGTTGGTCACCTGCTGGCCGAAGTAGCCAACACGGGGATCGTCGCGACGGGGGCGGAAGCCGTTCTTCTCGGGCATTTCAATCAGGCTGTGCTGCATCCGGACGCGGATGTAGCGGGCATCGGTAATGTCGTTACCGCCCGAAACCGTGGCCATCGGGTTGTCGTAGGCCAGGTCCACCACGATATCGGTGTTGTCCGGGAAGGAGCGCACCGTATGGTATTTCGACTTGGTCGGGTTCAGACCGCCCAGGTTGAACATCTGCATGGCGAACATGCCGGGAGGCATGACGGGTTTTACGGGGTCCAGCTTTTCCGACAGGAACAGGCCGTCGGCGCTCACCAGATACCCGTCGGCGTCTTCGCCCACGATGCGTTCAATGTTGAACACCGCTTCGGGCTTATCCACGTCTTTTGTTTTGCTGACGGGGTTTTCGGGGTCGTAGTAGAAGGAGGTATTCACCCGGCTGAACTCGAGCTTGTCGAACGACTTCTGCACGCGGAACACGAAGTTGGCGCGGTGCATGCTCTGGTTGAGGTACAGCGAAGTGGGACCGTTGATCGAGAAGCTCTGGTAGATGTATTCCTTGCCGAGCTGGTCCTTTTTTACGTACAGCTGCATCGATCCGCTGGCCGTATCCTGGTACACGGTAAACAGGCCGTCCGTCTTACGGCTGCTCTTCACTTTGTCGGTAATGCCGGCGGGCTTTTTAGGCTTGGCCGAGTCGGCAGCAGCAGTAGCGGGCGCAGCAGTAGTTGAGGCAGGTGCTTTTTTCTTGTCTTGTGCGTGTGTGAACGAAGCCATACAACACAATGACAATAAAAAGAACAGAGGTCTTTTTGTCATATCGGTAGTTTAGATGGGAACAATATAAGGAGGGCGGCTTGAAAATCCGGCAATTTTTGATAAACGCCCGTTTTCCGGGATGAGTATGCCGCTTACCGGATAATTTTCATTTTGACCATTTCAATACGGGTAGAGCTAACGTTCAGAATATCAAACTCGTAATGGTCCACAATGATCCGCTCTTTTTGCCGGGGAATGGTTTCGTGGTAGTCGATGATGTAGCCGGAAAGGGTTTCCGATTCGTAGTCGCCGAAGTTGAGCCCGTATTTCTTGGAAAGGTAGTCCAGCTCCAGCCTTCCGGAAAAGATGTATTCGTCCTCGGAGATCTGCTTTTCCACGAATTCTTCGGAGTCGTATTCGTCGTGGATCTCTCCAAAGATTTCTTCCAGCAGGTCTTCCATGGTAACGATGCCCGCCGTGCCCCCGAATTCGTCCACCACCCAGGCAATGCTTTTCCGCTCGAGGGTAAACTTGTTGATGAGATCGGTAGCGCTCATGCTTTCCGGTACGGCCGGGATCGGCAGCAGGATGGACTGCAGGTTTTCGGGATTTTTAAACAGGTCGAGCTGGTGCACGTAACCGGTGATGTTGTCAATATTGTTTTCGTACACCACCAGCTTGCTGAGCTTGGTTTCTATGAACTTCCGGCGCACTTCCTCGATCGGGCACCTGCTTTCCACGGAAATGACCTCTTTGCGCGGCACGAGGCATTCGCGGATCTTGATGCGTGAAAGTTCCATCGCGTTGCGGAAATATTCGGTGCTGGCCGGCTCGGTATCTCTTTCGCCGCCCGGGTTCTGCTGGAACAGCACTTCGTAGTCAGTTTGCAGGTAGCCTTCCTTGTGCGCGCTCATCCGAACACTGAATACGTACTTCAGGATCCATTTCGACAGGCCGATGAGGGCGGAGGCAATAGGTTGCAGCAGCTGGTAAAAAAGGTTGATGATCCAGACCAGCCGCGACAGGAGCAGGTTGGACCGGGAACGGAAATAGGCCCGCGGAATGAATTCGGCGAAGATCAGCACAATGAACAGGGCCAGGGAAATATCGAGGAAGAGCCGGAGGCCGTCGTACTGCTCCTGGTCGAGATGAATATATTGCCAGAACGGGTAGAGTACCCGGCTGAAAAGAAGGACAAAGCAAACAAGAAAGAGGGTGAAGCCGAGCACGGCGGTAGCAATGAACAGCTCGGGGTTCTCGAAGAAGCGGGTCAGGAT
>DATAGL010000137.1:0-1976 GCA_036263755.1 Chitinophagaceae bacterium
TGGAGACCGCTATTCTGCCATTGAACTATGCCCGTAGGTGCTTTCCGGGGTCGCCGGAAAGCAATGATAGAAAGAACTTTTTAAAAGATAAAGTACTCAGGGCAGGCCCAGAGTACTTTATCGATTATTTAAGAGGCTGAGCCTGCGTTCCGGGGAACGGAAGGCTTATTTCAGGATTTCAGTTACCTGACCGGCACCAACGGTACGGCCGCCTTCGCGGATGGCGAATTTCAGACCTTTTTCCATGGCGATCGGCTGGATCAGCTTCACGGTCAGGGAAGTGTTGTCACCAGGCATTACCATTTCCGTTCCTTCCGGCAGTACGCACTCACCGGTTACGTCCGTGGTACGGAAGTAGAACTGGGGACGGTACTTGTTGAAGAACGGAGTGTGACGGCCACCTTCTTCTTTGCTCAGTACGTATACTTCGCCTTTGAATTCGGTGTGCGGGGTGATGGAACCCGGCTTGCAGATTACCATACCGCGGCGGATCTGGGACTTTTCAATACCGCGCAGGAGCAGACCGGCATTGTCACCGGCTTCACCTTCGTCGAGGAGTTTGCGGAACATTTCCACACCGGTGCAGGTGGAGGTCATGGGTGCTTCCACGAGACCGACGATCTCTACGGACTCACCCACCTTGATACGACCGCGCTCGATACGACCGGTAGCAACCGTACCACGACCTGTGATCGAGAATACGTCTTCCACCGACATCAGGAAAGCCTGATCAACCGGGCGGGGAGGCAGGGGAATATAGGTGTCTACAGCTTCCATCAGCTCTTCCACCTTGGCTACCCACTGGGCGTCGCCGGCCAGAGCGCCGGTAGCGGAACCCTGGATGATGGGGGTGTTGTCGCCATCGAAACCGTAAGAAGACAGCAGATCGCGGATTTCCATTTCTACCAGTTCCAGCAGTTCCGGGTCGTCCACGAGATCCACTTTATTCATAAATACCACAATACGGGGAACACCTACCTGGCGGGCCAGGAGGATGTGCTCTTTCGTCTGGGGCATAGGACCGTCTGTAGCAGCCACAACTAAGATGGCACCGTCCATCTGGGCAGCACCGGTGATCATGTTCTTCACATAGTCAGCGTGACCCGGACAGTCCACGTGAGCGTAGTGACGGTTGGCCGTCTGATACTCAACGTGTGCGGTATTGATGGTGATACCACGCTCTTTTTCTTCGGGAGCACCGTCGATTTCATCGTATTTCTTTGCTTCAGCCAGACCTTTCTGAGACAGAATGGTGGTGATAGCAGCGGTCAAAGTGGTTTTACCATGGTCAACGTGACCGATGGTACCAACGTTAACGTGGGGCTTATCCCTTTTAAAGTTCTCTTTAGCCATCTTATGGGTTTTTAGTTGTGGAGTTACAAATTTTACTGTTTCCGATCCTTCCGCCACTCGCATGGCGGAGAGTATTCTTTATGTTTTCCGCCCCAAAGGTACTACCCTCCTGGTTGCGTTGGACACCTGACTTCGTTCGCTACATCAACGAGCGAATGGCGGTACAGGCCGTTTCCGGACTGTTCTCCATTCGCTGCGCTGCCGTACCCATCCGGGCCGTACAGCCTGATCCGGTCTTATGTTCGGGTGGCTGGCCCCTGGCCGCCGCCCGCTGTTCCTGCAGCAACCCTTCCGGGCCGCACAGGCTTGAGCCGTTATGGGGAATTGAACCCCAGACCTTCCCGCCCGAGCGGGATGCTCAACCATGAACCACGACTGTTGCATCTTTGGCGCTCATCGCATTTTCCCTTGCCTGCCCTATCGGCAGCATATGGGAATGAAGAGAAACAGCCAAAGAACACTGGAGCCGTTATGGGGAATTGAACCCCAGACCTCTTCCTTACCAAGGAAGTGCTCTACCACTGAGCTACAACGGCATTTCCGCCGTTGTACCGGCGGTAAAAATCCAAGAACTAGCGCCCTCTGCCGGGCTTTCTGGAGCGGGAGACGAGGCTCGAACTCGC
>DATAGL010000138.1:0-2579 GCA_036263755.1 Chitinophagaceae bacterium
AACCCCGCACAGACGATGTCGCAGCTGTTTGCCAATAATGGCGGCAACCTGCAGTTCGTGCTGGTGAATGACAGCAACCAGCCGATTACTGAATTCAATGCGGCTTTCGACAACGTGCGGATTGTACGGATCAATTAAGGCTACACTTTTCAAAATAAAGCGAAGCCTGATGTCTATCATTTTTCGCATCGCAAGCAATGTTTAGGAGTAGAGTCCGCACAGTCCTGCTTTGCCGCAGGACCTGTTGCGGACTCTTTGTTTTTTCACCAGAATGCATTTCAGATGATTCAGTATACCATTCACCGGCACGCTCTTTTTATATCCGGGTTCCTGATACTGATGGCCGGCTGTAAGAAGAAAGAAAACCTCGGAGAAGAGAATCCGCCGCCTCCGCCCGTCGACACCACCACCGTGCAACCCCCGGTGGATCCGCCGCTGGCTTCCACGATCGGCTTTTTTATGAATGACTGGCAACCCCGGAATTTTGTTAAGCCTGCGGCTACCGATACCACACTGGCTGCCGCCGGTGCCACTACCATTACCATCAATCCGTCCGGCGTGATCACGAAAGTGCCGCGCTCGCTGTTCGGGAACAACACCAATCCCTACATGACCCAGATGGTGGACCAGCCCGTGCTGCTAAACCACCTGACCCAACTGAACCCGCATATCCTGCGCTTCCCGGGAGGCAACCTGTCCAGCGTTTTCCTCTGGAATACGCCGAAAGGACAAATACCGGCCGGTGTACCGGACTCGCTGGTGAATGCGGATGGCGTCAAAGAAAAAGCCGGTTACTGGTATGGCACCAACGAAGAAGAATGGACGCTTTCCGTGGACAACTATTACCGGATGCTCGGGCAGACCGGCAACCAGGGAATCATCACCGTCAATTACGGGCTCGCACGGTATGGCACCGGCAGCAATCCCGTTGCGGATGCGGCGCACCTGGCAGCCGATTGGGTCCGGTACGACCGGGGGCGGACCAAGTACTGGGAAGTCGGCAATGAAAGCAACGGCACCTGGCAGGCCGGATACCGTATCGATGTCAGCAAAAACAAGGATGGCCAGCCGGAGAAGATCTCCGGAGCACTTTACGGGCAGCATTTCAAGGTGTTCGCAGACTCCATGCAGAAGGCAGCCCAGGAAGTGGGTGCAACCATTTACATCGGAGCGCAGCTTATGCAGGAAGATCCGCCTTCCTGGGCTCCCGCGATCGACAAGGAGTGGAATGCCAAACTGTTCGGCCAGGCCGGAAACCGCCCTGACTTTTACATTATCCATAGTTACTACACGCCGTACAATACCAATTCGAACGGAGCGGAAATCCTGGCCTCTGCGGTTACCGAAACAAAGAAGATGATGGACTGGATGCATACCACCACCAGCCGTGGAAATGTGCAGATGAAGCCCGTTGCCCTGACGGAGTGGAACATTTTTGCCGTGGGCTCCCGGCAAATGGTTTCGCATGTCAGCGGTATGCATGCCGTACTGGTGCTGGGGGAACTGATGAAAAACAAATACGGCATGGCCAGCCGGTGGGATTTGGCCAACGGCTGGGATAACGGTAATGATCACGGGCTGTTTGCGCAGGCAGACGAACCGGGCGTTGACCGCTGGAATCCACGGCCGGCCTTTTACCATATGTATTTTTTCCAGAAGATGCTGGGCGACCGGCTTGTATCTTCCACGCATACGAATACTGCACTGGAAACCTATGCCTCCTCCTTTACTTCCGGGGAAGTAGGTCTTACCGTCGTCAACAAGAGTACCGGCAGTCAGTCGGTACAGCTGGCATTCCGGAATTTTCAGCCGGGCAGCCGGGTGTACTGGTATACGCTCACCGGCGGCAGCGATAACGGCGAATTCTCGCGCAAGGTGTTTGTCAACGGCCAGGGCCCTTCAGGTGTGGCCGGCGGACCTTCCCACTATGCGACCCTCAAGCCCTATTCGGCAGCCATTACCAATGGGGTCCGGCTGACGCTTCCGCCTCGCAGCGTGGTTTGTATGGTGGTGGAAAGGAAGTAAATGGGCAGATGTGCAAATGTGCAGATTGACGATTGACGATTGACGATTGACGATTGACGATTGACGATTGACGATTGACGATTGACGATTGACGATTGACGATTGACGATTGACGATTGACGATTCGATTTTGGGGTTTCCAAGTTACAACATATCCTTTGCGTCTTTGCGGATCTTAGCGTCTTTGCGTGAAAAAGAAACCCGCAATCCAACCACAAACCACCAAACCACAAACCACCAACCATAATCCTGCGCCTCATACCTAAATTTGAACATGCGTTTTTTACTTCTTCTCCTGCTTTCTTCCACTGCCTGCGCGCAGCCCCCGCTCCAGTTATGGTATACCCATCCGGCCATGAGCTGGAACGAAGCCCTGCCTGTTGGCAACGGCTTTCTCGGGGGCATGGTGTTCGGAGGCGTGGAGGCGGAACGGGTTCAATTAAACGAACATACGGTATGGGCAGGGAAGCCTGCTGATTTTGTACCCGGCAAAGCAAAAGCCGCTTTGCCCCAAGTGCGCGCCCTGCTCTTTGCGGGGCAATATGCTGCAGCCC
>DATAGL010000139.1:0-4913 GCA_036263755.1 Chitinophagaceae bacterium
ACTTGCTGTGGTGTTCATTGTATAACTTTTTATAGCATTTATAAAACTGACTTCAAAAGTGGGGTGGAAAAGAAGATGAAAAAATGCCCGGTTAACCGATAGGGAATTTGATTTAACGAATAGGGCATCCGGAAGGAGGAATGAAGCGGCCTCTGCTTCCGTCTTCGTAAAACAGGACCAGGGAGCAGGGCATCCCTTCCCACCCGGCAAGCGTTTAGATGAAGTAAAAGGCGGGGCCTGGCTGTCAGTAAAGAGCCGAAAATATCAGGAGCCTGCCAGGAGCACATGGGGCTGACCTTTCCTTTTGTTAAGCCAGATTGGTTATCCGTTAACTGGCCTGAGGACAGCGCCCTCACGGCTGTAGTTTAGCTGAAATAATCAAAATCAACATTATGAAAAGGATAGGCATCATTGGTGCTGGCATCAGCGGTCTGACTACGGCCAAAGCTTTTTTACAGAAAGGATATGCCGTGACGGTAATCGAAAAGGCCGGAATGATCGGGGGCGTATGGGAACCCAGCCGGTCCTACCTGGGTGTTGCCACGCAAACCACACGTGACGAATATGCCTATTCCGATTTTCCCATGCCTGCCGAATACCCGATGTGGCCCTCCGGAAAGCAGGTACAGGCCTATCTGGAAAGTTATGCAACGGCTTTTGATATAAAGAAACACATCTCCTTTCATACAGAAGTCCTCGATCTGCGTCACGAAGGCGGGCAATGGCATATGAGGATAGCGGACACTTTAGATAAACGCAATACCACTGTAACATTTGATTTTGTAGCGATCTGCACTGGCACTTTTCACAAGCCTTTTGTTCCCGATTTCCCGGGTGCCCAGAGTTTCAGGGACGCGGGCGGAGCGATCCTTCATTCCAGCCAGGTAAAATGTCCTTCCTTGCTGAAAGACAAATCCGTTGCCGTCATAGGCTTTGCTAAATCAGCCACCGATATTGCAACGTTAGCCGCGGACATCAGTAAAACATGTACGCTTATTTACCGGAAGGCCCAATGGAAAGTCCCACGGTTTTTCGGCAACAAAATCAACATGAAATACCTGTTATTTTCAAGGTTATCCGAAGCGTTTTTTAATGGTCCCCGGAAAACGGCAGGACATAAAATTCTGCATTCGGCAGGCAAACCCATAGTATGGCTCCAATGGCGCGCACTCGAAGCTTTACTGAAAAAGCAGTTCCATCTGAAAGCCTGCGATATGGTGCCGGAACACAAAATTGAAGACCAGATCAGCTGCGCCCTCGGTGTGGCACCTGTTGGTTTTTATGAAAATGTACAAAGCGGAAAAATAGTTGGAAAGCGTACGGAGATAGAAAGATTCGAAGGCCGGAACGTAATTTTAAAAAACGGCGAAGTGATAGCCCCGGACCTGGTCGTTTGCGGCACCGGTTTTACCCAGGAGCTGCCGTTCCTTGAAGACCGTGCAAGGAATATGATTATTGACAAGGACGGCAACTACCGGCTGTTCCGAAATATTGTTCACCCTAAAGTGCCCAATCTTGGCTTTGTAGGTTTCAACTCCAGCCTGTTCAGTACGTTAACCTCAGAAATAGCGGCCCGATGGCTGGTCGCTTACGCATCAAAGGAGCTTCAGCTGCCAACGGCTGAAAAAATGAAGGAAGAAATGGATTACATGGCCCGCTGGCGCCATAGCTTCAGACCTTATGCAAATGTCTTTAAAGGCACCTGTATCGCCCCCTTTAACTTTAAGCATCTTGATACATTAATGAAAGACATGGGTTTAAAAACAAAGGTCAGCCGTTCGCTCTTTGAACATCTGAAACCGATCAACCCTAAAGACTACAGCATTTTACTCAGAAACAGCAACCGGGTCATCAACACCAGAACGAAACAGATAAAGCTGGAGCGGGTGGAAGATTCAGTCGTTTCCTGAGAGCGAAGCCTGCAACAACCAAAGGTGCAGGCTTTATTTTTTTGCAATAGCGTGAATTCAAGATTCCTCTTTACTTGCGATGTCCAAAACCGCCGGTACAAAGGCAATGCTGTGAATGAACTTAAGACGGCAAACCAGCTTTTGGTGAATAAGCAACGGACAAATATTGGCAGCGCCTTCACTTTCCCCTACTTTCTCTAACCCGGCAGCGCAATCCCCTTTCCGTTTCTTAAAACATGCGATGAGGTGCTTTCGGGCAAAGGAAATCGATCCGGCGCAATTCACTTTTTAAATTATTTAGTGCTGCCCGATTGTACCGCGTCAGTTCCGCTTCCAGCAAAATCATCCTTTAACTGGCAATGAAACGGATGGCGGATCCTTTACCCTTCCATCCGGCAAGCTGCGGCTGCAGGCAGATTAAATGATTCGCTGTGAAGCAACAGGAAGTTGGCCATCGGAATTACCCTACGGGCCTGTTGATTCTATTAAAGGTAAGGATACGTAAACCTGGCACCGCGGGGCCGTCACAGTGCAAGGGGAAGGCTACCTCCAAGGCCGGGGCAAGGCTGAGATGCTCTACCGTACGTCCGGCCATGCTTGTATGGATAGCGAAACGCAGTTACAGATCCCACCCTGCAGATTGGACCATTGAAGTATATATATCCGGCCAGGGAGCCGGAACAGCCGTAACGCAACAGGCTGCCACCGCGATCCGGTTTCGGGAAGCCGGCGCAGGGGACCGTTCCTCAGGCAAGGAAGCGGATGAGGAGCCCGAGCAGGGCCGCCACCAGGATGATATAAGGCTCCTGCAGCTTTTTGAAATACAGCAGGGCCGCCACCGTGCCTGCCGCGATCAGGACGGTCGGCAGGTCGACGAGGGCGCGTGAGGCGATCACGATCACGGCGCCTACCAGCGCCCCTACCACCGCTGCCGTGATCCCGTCCACGAAGGCCCGGACGCTCGGGTTCTTGCCGATGCGGTGAAAATAAGGGGCGGGCAGGACCGTCAGCAGGTAACAGGGCAGGAAGATCGCCAGGGCCGCCACCACCGCCCCGGGAAAACCGGCCACGAGGTAGCCGATAAAGCCGACCGTGATCACCACCGGTCCGGGCGTGATCATCGCCACGGCCACCGAATCCAGGAACTCGTGTTCCGTCAGCCAGCCGTTTTCCACCACTACCCCGCTGTGCAGGAACGGCACGATCGCCAGTCCGCTGCCGAAGACGAACGCCCCCGCCTTCGTAAAGAACAGGGCTATTTTACCAAGTACCGGCCAGTCGAAATTCCAGAAACCGATACCCGCCAGGAAGACGGAGTTCGCCGACCCGGTACGGGCCCAACGGGGCGGGGCTTTGACCATCATGTAGATCAGTCCTGCCGCCAGGAAGAGGAACACACTTTCGTTCCGGGTGACCGCCGTGACCACGGCGCCCGCCCCGTACAGGAACCAGAGCAGCGCGTTCTTCCGGATCACACCGGGTTCCAGCTTTCCGACCGATTTTACTGTGAGCTTATAGGAACTCATGACGATGATGCCGATTACGGCGGCACTGACCCCGTAAAATACGGCCTGCATCCAGGGGAGGCCGCCATACAGTTGGTAGGCTATCCCGAGCAGCACCACCATCAGGAAGGAAGGCAGTACAAAGGCCAGGCCGGTCAGGGTGGCTCCCAGCACCCCGTAATGCACGAAACCGAGGTAGATGCCCAGTTGCGCGGCCAGCGGCCCGGGGGCCAGCTGCGACAGGGCAAGGCCTTCCCTGTATTCGTCCTCGGAGATCCAGCCCCTTTGCTCCACCAGGTCGCGGTGCATATAGCCCACCAGGGCTACCGGTCCGCCGAATCCGAGGGTGCCTAAGCGTAAAAAATAAAGAGTCAGCTGTCGAAGGGTATAAGCAGGCTGGGTAGTGGCCATAACGGCAGGGTCTTGTTTGGCCAAATATACTCTATTAGATTTATAGACTAATAAATGAGCGCCCTTTCCCTGTAAAATGTACGCAGCCAAGGAACCTCCCCTCAACCGGGGATTGTCCGGCAGCGCCACCGCTTCCGGTGTTGATGCAATGCCCGGGGACCCCGGTAGATCCAGTGGAAACCAGGAAACAAGCACCCATAAAAAAGACGGCCGGTGCCTGGAAGCGGGGGACCACGGCTGTTCCCTTAAACCCGTTCCTTCTACAGTTATTTATGAACATCCAACGGGGCGTCGCTGCCGAAAAGGTAGCACACAGAAGGTACTTCCGATGTTGAACCGGCCTTTCAGCCAACATTAGGGTTGAGCAGCTATGATGCTGGGCAACTTTCTTTTCGACTGCTGTATGTTATTCAACCTATGTTTCGTGGCGGAACGCTTCCCTTCATTAAAAAAAGGCGTACCGGTTGCCTTACGGACCGGTACGCCCGCAGTATCCGAACGGTGTTCTGCGTTTATCCTCCTTAATCGGCCCGAACCATTACGTTTACGATCTGGTCATACAGCTGCTCAAACTGACCGGCAACCGGTCCTTCCAGGGCCGTCCCGGCATTGGTCAGGAGGGTGATCACGGTTTTTGTTCGGGGCAGGTACACCGCTTCGGCCGATGCGCCCAGGCCGGATCCGGAATGGCCCCAGGCTACCCCGATGCCGGCATCTCCCCGGTACGCGATACCCAGGCCATATTTCGGCTGGCCTTTTTCACGGGCAAACTGCAGCATCTGGTTGCGGGAAGCAGCCTGCAGCAACACGTTGGTCTCGAACAGGGTCCGGTAGAAGTGCGCCAGGTCTTCCGGCGTTGACACGAGGCCGTCATCCCCGATCAGGCCTTCGGTCAGCAGGTACTGGGCCTCCGACACATCGTCAAATTCTTCTGATTCTTCATTGAACAGGTAGGCTTTCACCTCGGGCACGCGGCGCACGGAAGGCAGGTACTGGGTATGCTGCAACCCTGCCTTGTCAATGATTTGTTCCCGGATGTACGTTCCGTGGTCCATGCCCGCTGCCCGGTCGATCACCAGGGCCAGCA
>DATAGL010000140.1:0-10946 GCA_036263755.1 Chitinophagaceae bacterium
TTGCCTACTCCCCTGACGGTAAGGAAATGTTCTGCGTTTACCACGGCCGCACGGCCAAAACCGGCGAAGAGCGGGTGGTCTTTATTGACCGCATGCAGGTAGCCAACGGGCGCATTACCGTTTCCGGTCCTACCACTACCCCGCAAAAGCTGCCTTCCGGCACCCGGGCCACGGCAGCGCCCCGGTAATGTATTCCCCTTTATAGGAACGATCCGGTAAGGGTTGCCCGGAGCTTTAAAGCGGCCGGCCGGTAACCTGTTGCCCTTTGAGCGGAATTGCTTTTTTTTGCCGTTCCGGTCCGGATGCTCTTTATACTTCAAGAACCTGCTTTGTTACCACTCCTTTGCTCCTTTTCTCCTTTCCTCTGCGCGAAACCTTCCTGCCGGCAGCATAATTGTTCGATCCTTGTTCGCTATTCCTTCGGTATTTCTTTGCTCCTTGCTCGGGTTTGCTTCGGGTATACTCCGTATATAGCCCGTATATACTCCGTCCAGAACGGAAAGGAACGCAATATATACGGAGTATATCCGGAGTTGATGCGGCCCTGTCCCGAAGCAAACTATAATCAGGTGTGAACAAGGAGCGAAGAAAAAGCGAGCCGGTATCGAACCCTTATGCTGCCGGCAGGAAGGTTTCGCGCCGAGGAAAGGAGAAAAGGAGTGCGCAGGGATAGCGCCCGGGGTAATGGAAACAGGTTCGTGCGGGCTTTGTGTTCGAGTAGAAAAGGCTGGAGAAGGCTGCAAAATGTTGCAGATTTTGGCAAAGTTTTGCGTTTTGTGCACGGGGACTTGACCGGGAAAGAAGCTTGTTACATCTTTAAGAAACGTATAAACTTTTAAACCTTTTTTATGGCCCGGCAAACAGGACCTGAATTTGTAATCGGCACCATCCGCAACCTCAATTTCTATATGCGCGACGGAAAGTATTATGTCCGCAGCAAATCCTCGCTTACGGCGAGGCGCATACGCAAAGACCCGGCCTTTGCCGCCAGCCGGCAGTGCAGCCAGGTATTCGGCCGGGCCAGCCGGATCGCTTCCGCGGTGCGGCGCCAGGTACCGCCGCAGCATGCCGTTACCGGCCTGTACCAGTCGCTGGTACGGCGGGCACTGGAACTGCTCCGGCAGGGACAGGAAGAAGCCCAGGTACAGGAAGCACTGCTTCACCTCCTTCCTGTCCGGAAGGGGTAAGCAGTGCATCTGCCCGTGACCGGGAACGGTTGCCCGGAGGCGGGCCGTAAATGATTACAGGTTCCGGTCCCGCTCTTCGTCTGCTTCCTCTTTTGATTCGTTGGTATCGAAGGCTTCTCCGATTCCTTTCAGGCCGGAAGACATAGGTCCTTCCATGTTTTCCTGCGGATCGGTTTTGTGCAGCGTTTCGGGATCGGGAGGTACGATGGAGGTTTGTTGCTTGTCCGGGTCCTGCCGGTTCTCTGGATGGTGCATATCGTATTCTTTAGCCCAATACTGCAAAAGACCGGCCAGCCTCTTCCTTATCTTAAAAACCGGTAGGTCCATTTCATCAGGAAGCTGTTGCGGCCGCCTTCCCCGAATGCATGTTCCGCCAGGCTGCCCAGCAGCGGCGTATCCAGTTCCCCGAAGGCATTGGGTGAGTTTCCCTGCGCCCAAACGAGGTAGAATTCCGAACCCGGCCGGTACTCCCAGCGCAGTACGAGGTTGGACCGGAACTGCACGAAATTGAAATCGGGCCGGCCGAACTGGTAATCGGTGGTTCCGTCCCCGTTTTCGTCCACCAGGAACTGGCCGTCCACCGAAGTCACCTGGCCGGGCGCAAATGCTGTAAAGCGGTCGTCATACTGCCTGGCCATGGGCGCGGAAACATAACCGAACCGGTCGTACAGCGGCCGGGTGATAAAGGGCTGACCATAGTACTGCACGGTCAGGTCGGGCGTGATGTTGTAGTTCACGCGGGCGGTCACGCGGATAGTCCGCTGCTTTACCTGGCCCACGATGGTGCGGCTGGTATTGTTGTAGGAAACCGTACTCACAAACTGGTCCTGCTTCCGGTAATTATACCCGTAGCCGGGGCTGAGGGAGATGCGCAGGGCATTGACCGGCTGGTAGTTCATATCCAGACTGATATCGGTCCCGTTAACCGATTTGCCTTTGGCCCAGAACGTACTGGAGCTCAGGTTCACGAAAAATTTTTTACGGGTATCCGAGGTCAGGTAAAAGAAATTGCCCATGCCCGGCGGGCGGCGCAGGGCGGTGGTGCCCCGCAGGGCGTTATTGGAAACGTCGTAGGGGTTCCAGGTAAAACCGGTACCCGTCTGCCAGTTGTTGTTGAAGTTGGCATGGGCATTCATGTTGAAGGCCTGGTACAGGAACTTGCCGCCGTAATCCCAGCGGCTCCAGTGATTGTAATTCACGCGGGCGCGCCGGAAGACCGAAAAGGATTTCTGGAAATCGAAGCCCATCCAGGTAAAGTGGTTGATCTCGTTGGCAGAAAGGAGAAAGCCGATGTCATTGAGCTCCAGTCCGGGCGAGCGCAGCGTGACACCGGTTTCGAACTTGAATACCTGTCCGAGCCGGCCCGATTTGCCGCCGATTTTCCCGAGGCGCACGGTACCGCCCATTCCGCTGAGGGAGGTGCGGCTGCTGTCCACCGATACTTCGGGCGCGTCGGCCCGCTGGAAAAGGTGCTCGAAGGCCGTCTGGGTATTGAGGATTGCTTCTTTGGTGCCCTGCACCTGGCTGAACACCACGTTACCCCGTACATACCAGGTCCGCTTTTTCCAGTAGTGCAGGAAGTCGATACCGCCGGAGTAGGCGTTGCGGTGGAGCAGGTTGTCCAGTCCCTTTTCACGGTTAACACCGGTGAGGATGCCGCCGATGATGGTATTACCGGAATGGATGTCTTTCTGCAAGCGGCCCACGAAATAGTTGGTCAGCGGCTCCACCAGTTCCTCCCGGCGCTGGCCGTTCTTATCGATCACGGCCTGCTCCCGCTGGGTCACGCTTTCCAGGACGCCGATACTCCAGCCATCCTTTGTTTTCCCGCTGAACTTGGCTGCCCCAAGGATCGAAGTATTTTGCGGGTAGCGCATATACTCCCCGTTGCCCACGCGGGGAGATCCGTGCGGGGAGCTGCCGATGCGGCGCGAATAAAAGAGAAGGTCGGAATCGTAGTCGCCCCCGGCTTCCGAACCCGTGAGGCGGTAATCAAAGATGTTGCGGCTTTCGATAAAGAAGGGACGGCGCTCTTCAAAAAAGTTCTGGAACCCGTCGATACGCACCTGCGAGGGATCGGCTTCCACCTGCCCGAAGTCGGGGTTGATGGTGAAATCAAGGATGAGGTCATTGGTGACGGCAAACTTCCCGTCGAGACCGGCGTTGACCTTCCAGTCCTTGCCGCTGGCAAAGGGGTTGCCGGGCTCCTTTTTGTAGGAATCCAGCTGCGTGGTCACGTACGGGGCGATCTCCACCTGCCGGTGCAGGGGAATATCGTTCAGCCCGCGCAGCTCGCCGAAGCGGCTCACCCAAACGCCCGAGTTCTGCGGGATGTATTGCCAGGTGGAGCGTTCTTCCTTGCGGAACAGGCGGCGGTGCACCTGGATGCCCCAGACCTTTTCCGGCTCGTTCCCGTACCGCAGCTGGCTCAGGGGAATTTTGACCTCACCGGTCCAGCCTTCGTCCGTCACGTTTGTTTTGGCAAACCAGATGGGGTTCCAGCTGGCGTCCCAGTTGCTTCCGTCGTTCGATACGAATTCATCGCTGCGTACGCCTGATACCGAGAGGGTAAAGGAAAAGGCGGTCCGGAGATCGTGGTAGGAATCAATGTTGATCTCGATCCAGTCGCCGGGAAATTCGTCGCGGCGGCCCATGCGCCGGATGATCGAATCCTGCGACACATCCAGGCAGCGGTAAGCCACGTACAGGAACTGGTTATCGTACAGGATCTTGAAAAAAGAAGGCTGGGCAGGTTGCTTTCCTTCGTTGGGCATATACTGGGTAAAATCACCGCCCCATTCCACGGCGTCCCAGGCCGCTTCGTTGGGCTGCCCGTCGAGCGTGATGGTGCCGGTAAGTCGCTGGGTGTGGTATTGTTTGCGGCGGATGGAAGTGTCGGTACCCTGGGCCTGGGCCTGGCAGCAAAATACGGATAGAACAAGAGCAAGCAGTCGGAAACGGTACATGGGCAAAGATTGGCTGCCGGATTCGGCAAAAAAATCCTAAAAATACAGCAATGGAGCGTTCCCTGTATGAGCGGTTTGCTCTTTTCGTCCGGAGCCGCAAAGTATACCGGGGCGAGCAAGGAATCCCCTACGTTCCGGGGCGCCCGGTCTTGCGGGAAATGCAGGGGGAACCATTAGCTTTACACCATGTATGAGCACTTCTTTCAGCACCTGAAGGAAAAGTTTCCCTTTACCGAAGAGGAACTGCACCTGTTCCGGCAATACCTCATGCCCAAGAAACTGCGCCGAAAGCAGTACCTGCTCCAGGAAGGAGATCCCTGCAAGTTCGTGGCCTTTGTGGAAAAAGGCATGCTCCGCGCTTACACGGTGGATGAAAAAGGAACCGAGCATATCATCCAGTTTGCCCCCGAAGGCTGGTGGACTGCCGACCTGTACAGCTTTCTCACCGGGGAGCCCGCCACTTATAACATTGATGCGCTGGAGGACAGTGAGCTCGTGCTCATCCCGAAAGCGGCACACGAGGAGCTGCTGCGCGTGCTGCCCCGCTACGAGTCGTTCAACCGCCAGCAGATCACCGGGGCCTACATTGCCCTGCAGCGCCGCCTGACCTCCTCCATTTCCCTTTCCTATTCCGAGCAGTATGCCCGGTTCACCGAGCGCTACCCCGAGATCGTGCAGCGGGTACCGCAGCATATGATCGCCTCCTACCTCGGCCTGACCCCGGAGACGCTGAGCCGGGTCCGCCGCAAGTTTACCCATAAATAAGGGGCGTTTTCATTGACTTTTGTCAATGCTTTTTCTTGTCGCGGCGCAAGGGCCGGCACGGAGCATCGTCATAGCTTTGCCCTGTCAAACGCTTTTCATGCATACCAAGCAAACCATAGCGCTTATCGGGGCTACCGGCCGTCTGGGATCGGCACTGGCCCGGAACCTGGCAAAAGGCCATTACCGCCTCCTGCTGAAGGGAAGCCGTTCCGAAGCACTGGAGGCGCTGGTGGAATCCATCATTGCCGCCACCCCCGGCGCCGACGTGGAAGCCCAGGCCTGCCCGACCGATGCCTGCTGGGAAGCCGACATCATCGTGCTGGCCGTGCCCGGTGCGGCGGAAGCCGAAGTTGCCGGCCGGATCCGGGAAGTGGCTAACCAAAAAGTAGTGGTTTCGCTTTCCCGCCCGGTGCATCCCGAAGAGGAAGAGGCGCCGGAATCCGCCGGGGTGTTGCAGGCATGCCTGCCGCATTCCAAAGTGGTACAGGCTTATCCGGCTACGCCGGAAGCCTCCTGCCTGGAAGCGCTGACGCACGGTACGGGAGCGGAAGTCTTCCTCGCCGGTAACGACCGGGAAGCCCTGGAAACGGTTTCCGAACTCGTACAGGCAGCCGGGCTCCAACCGGTGATCGCCGGAAGCCGGACCGCCGGCCGCACCCTGTAACCACTGAATACAACAACCTACATCATTAAAACCCATAAACAGAAAACAAACATGAAAAAAGCCATTCTCCTCCTCTCCGCCTTTGCCGCCCTGACTGCCTTTACCGCACTGGCGCCCTGGAAGAACGACGATGCCCATTCGCAGCTGACCTTTACCGTAGCCCACCTGGGCATTTCCGACGTATCCGGCACCTTCAATGATTTCGACGTGCAGGTGACCTCTTCGAAGCCCGATTTCAGCGATGCCGTATTTGAGCTCACCGCACAGGTAGCTTCCATCGATACCCGGGTAGAGATGCGCGACAACCACCTGAAAAGCGCCGATTTCTTCGACGCCGCCAAATTTCAAACGATCAGCTTTAAAAGCACGGGCCTGACCAAAGCCGGTAAGGACCAGTACAAGCTGGCCGGTAACCTCACCCTGCACGGCGTGACCAAGCCGGTTACCCTGGACCTGACCTACCGCGGTACCGTGGAAAACCCGATGAGCAAAAAGCAGACGGCGGGCTTCCAGGTTTCCGGGGTCATCCGCCGCTCCGACTTCAACCTGGGCAGTGGCTTTCCCGCCCCGATGATCTCGGACGAAGTGCGCATCAAAGCCGACGGCGAGTTCGTACAATAAATTTCTTTTGATTCAGCGGCCCGGTGCGGATCCTTTGGGGTTCCGGCACCGGGCCGCTTTTATTTCAGGGAGTGGTATGGAACAAATTTCTTTTGCTCAAGCGTGCCGGCAGCTGCAGTTCCTTTCCTGCCGGAGCATTCCGTAAGCACCGGAAGAGTATGATGGACGCGTTTCGTTGTACCCCTACAGGATACCCATTACACTTGGAGCAGCCCGGCCCGGAACAGCGTATTCACCGGCTTGTTCTCCCAGAACAGGGCGAAATCGTCGAAGCCCGCTGCCTCATAATCGGCCTGCACGAGCTGCAGGGTGAGCGGTGCGGGCTGCGAAACATGAACCCGCGGCAACAGCTGCAGCAGCCAGGCCCCTTTGGCCGGATCCAGCTGTACGGAGAGGTTTCCTTTCCGGGTATAAAATGTCAGCGTAAGCACTTCCCACTGTGCGCCTTTTTTTGATTTCACCACGGTTTCGGACCGGGGCGGCTGACCGAGGTACACCACTTTGCTGCTGGCCTTCACGGCCGCGTACTCGGGTTCATCCACTGCCCGGCGGATAAAGTCCGGCGGCACGCTTGTCTTCGGTACTTTAAAATCAAACCATTTGTGCAGGGGATAATCGAGGCAGGCACCGTGCATGAAATTCAGCAGGGCCTTCGTCAGCCCGTATCCGAAGCGCTCGTGTTCGGCACCTGTAGGATCATCGTGCTCCAGGTCGTTGTTGGCAAAGGTGCCGGCGGTTTGCGTGAGGCGCCGGACGGAATAGCGTTCCGGCTGCAGGCCCACCGGGCTGTGCGCGGTCATCGTGAATAAATGCCAGTAGGCCGACTGCAGAATCCCCGCTTCAAACAGCTGCCGCACCATTTCAAGGGAGTCGATCGTTTCCTGCTCCGTTTGGGTCGGAAAGCCATACATCAGGTAGGCATGCACCATGATGCCGGCCTCGGTAAAGTTGCGGTTCACCCTGGCCACCTGGGCCACGGTGATCCCTTTGTTGATCAGTTGGAGGAGGCGGTCGGAAGCCACTTCCAGCCCGCCGCTGATGGCAATGCAGCCCGAAGCCTTGAGCAGGAGGCAAAGGTCGCGGGTAAAACTTTTTTCAAACCGCACGTTGGCCCACCAGCTGACCACCAGCCGGCGGCGGATGATCTCGATGGCCAGGGCCTTCATCAGGGCCGGGGGCGCGGCTTCGTCCACGAAATGAAAGCCGTTCTGACCGGTCTGCGCGATGAGCTCTTCCATGCGGTCCACCAGCAAGGAAGCGGCAACCGGCTCGTATAGCCGGATATAGTCCAGCGAGGTATCGCAGAAGGTGCACTTGCCCCAGTAACAGCCATGGGCCATGGTAAGCTTGTTCCAGCGCCCGTCGCTCCAGAGGCTGTGCATCGGGTTCACCACTTCAATGGCCGAAATGTACCGGTCGAGGTAAAAATCGCTGTAGTCGGGTGTGCCCACCTGTCCCTGCCGGTAATCGGAGCAGGCGGTATTGTTGATGTAGGTGACGGCGCCGTTGAGGAGGGTAAAGGTCCGCTTCAGCTCGTGCACGGGGCGTTTTCCTTCCACGTGTTCCAGCAGCAGTTCGATCGGTGCCTCGCCGTCGTCGAGGGTAATGAAATCGTAAAACTCGAACACCCGCGGGTCGGAAAGCGAACGGAGCTCGGTGTTGGCAAAGCCGCCGCCCATGGCCACCTTCACCCCGGGGCAATGTTGTTTGATCCACTGGCCGCAGCGCAGCGAAGTATAAAGGTTGCCGGGAAAAGGCACAGAAAGCGCCACCAGCTTCGGCTGAACCGCGGCCATCTTTTGCGCCAGCAGGCCGGTGAGGATCCGGTCGATGTAGGTATAAGGCTGCTGCAGGGAATGGTAGAGCACATCGAAGGACTGGGCGGAACGGCCGAGGCGTTCGGCGTAGCGGCTGAAGCCGAAATGCTCGTCCACGGCCTCCTTTACAAGGTCGCTCAGGTCTTCCAGGTACATCGTGGCCAGGTGCTTTGCCCGGTCCTGCACGCCCATGCTGCCAAAGGCCCACTGGAGGTCGTCGAGCTGGGCAAACCGCCCGGCTTCCGGAAGGAAATCGCGCCGGGCAATGCGGTGTGCCAGGGTAGGCCGCCGGCCCTGCAGGAACAGGATCACCTCGTCGATGGTCTGGATGTAGTCGTCTTTCAGTGCCCGGATGCGTGCGCCGTTTTCAGAAAGCTCGGGCTGCACCGTTTCCATATGGGCAAACAGCGCCTTCAGTCCGGCCTGGCTGAACAGCTGCAGGGTCACTTCAATACCGAGGTCGGACTGGTAGGCCTGGATCTTCCGCATGTTCAGGAAGCCCTTGAGGTAAGCCGTTGCCGGGTACGGGGTATTGAGTTGCGTGAAAGGGGGCGTGATCAGGTAAACAGGTGCTTGCAAATGGGGTTGTTGTGGTGCAAAATTATCCTTAATTGCCCATTGGCGGTTCCCAAGGTTTTGTTGAAATGAAACCCCGGTCCGCCACCGCATGCCTTATCTCCCGTTGCCGGGCCGGCAACCGGCAGCACGCTTCCCATTTCTTAACAAACAGCCGCCGTTTTCTTAAGGGAACGCTAAATGGGTTCCACCCTACCTGAACCCGTTAAACGAAGGGCCCGGTTCTCCTTCTTACCTGCATCATTCACCTGCAAAACAGAACACCATGAAAAAACTACTTGTACTTGCCCTTTCGCTGGTTACACTGAATACCGTATTTGCCCAGTCCGGCCGCTCGCGCGATGTGATCCTCGGAAGGGAGGACGACCGCAGCGTATACGACCGCCATGGCGGCAGCGGCAGCTACCGTACCGAGAGCCGGGAACTGGACCGGAAACTGGACCGCATCAACCGGTATTACGACCGCCAGATCCTGGAAGTACGCCGGAACCGCTACATCCGCCAGGGGGAAGCCAACCGCCAGATCCGCCAGCTGGAAGCCCGGCGCGACCGCGAGCTCCGCGATGCCCGGAGGGATTTTTACCAGGACCAGCGTGCGGGATATGAATACCGTAACCGCCGGAACAACGGCCGGTACTAAACCGGCTTCCCGATATCTTACCGACAAAACCGGAAAAGGCAACCCCTGGGGTTGCCTTTGTTTTTCAGGCCTGTACCGGCTTCAATGCTGCAGGCAGTACGTCTTTACATTATCCCACAGCTTTGAACAGCTGGGCCTTCATCCTTTATGGAATCTTCCAGATTTAGTGCCGGAAAGCGAACCGGGCACTACAAAGCGCATACCGATGGCACAACATTTTATACCCTGCCGCAATACCTCATCAAAAACAATTGTATGTTCTATCACGTTCAATCGCTCATCAACGAAATCGTAGCCGATGAGCCCGATCCCTC
This sequence comes from Chitinophagaceae bacterium, assembly GCA_036263755.1. Lineage (GTDB taxonomy): Bacteria > Bacteroidota > Bacteroidia > Chitinophagales > Chitinophagaceae > Flavisolibacter. The sequence continues at coordinate 9,551 of DATAGL010000140.1, forward strand.
CGCCGCGAATGCCCTCCAGGAAGGTTTGGGCGGACAGTTCGGCGAAATGCGCACCATGATGCAGTACCTGTTTCAGAGCTTCAACTTCCGGGGCAATGCGCTCCCCTACCGCGACCTCATCCAGAGCGTGGGCATCGAAGAAATCAGTCACGTGGAGCTCATCTCCAAAACCATTGCCCAACTGCTGGACGGAGCACCGGAATACAGCGGTAAAAAATTCGAAACGCCGGGCAAGGGCGGCAAAGCTTCAATGGAAATGGCCAAAGAACAGCAGAACCCGCACCACTTCATCGTGGGCGCCCAGGGAGCCCTCCCGGTGGATGCGGCCGGCAACCCCTGGAACGGTTCCTGGGTGCACAGCCACGGCAACCTGGTGCTGGACCTGATGGACAACCTCGTGCTGGAAGCTACCGGCCGCCTGCAGAAATGCCGGATCTACCAGATGTCGGACAACAAGACCTTGCGCGCCACGGTGTCTTTCCTCATCGTACGCGACCAGGCACACCAGGCTGCATTTGCCAAAGCGCTGGAAACCCTGGGCGTAAACTGGTCCAAGGCCCTGCCGATACCGAAGTTCGACTCCAGCAAATACCCCGAGGTAAAGAAACTGCTGGATGCCGGTATTGACCGGGAGCAATACCACTTCCGGCTCGACAGCTCGCTCATGGGCGCGATCTTCAACGGTCCTTCGCCCTTCAACGACGGCAAGGAACTGGTAACGATGAAGGAACCCCGTCAGAGCTTCCCCATCCCGATGGCACCGGAGCGCCCGGAAGAATTTTCCCCGGGCCTGGACCCCGAACTGCAGGCCCTGGCCGATGCCCTGAATGAGTTCAAGGAAGGTATGATCAACCCGAAAAGCACCTCGATCATTTCCAAAGGCAAGAAGTAACTGACCTTCCGGCTAGGGCCGGTACGGACCGCATAAAGAGCTCCGGTGATCCCGGAGCTTTTTTATGGCTGTATCCTCCATCCCGGTTTAATAATCGGGGCGTGCCAGTCCGTACACCCGCAGCGGCAGCGGCTGCAACGGGGGCATGGCGCCTTCCGGCCGGTCGAGGTAAAAATAGGCGGTGGCGCAGAGGTCGTCGGTCCGGTAAAAGTGGGCAAAGTCCTGCGTGACCGAAGGATGGTCCAGCCCCTTGCCGGTGCGGTATAACGGAGTCGTATACCCGTTGCCGTCCCCAAGCGTGGGGATCATGGGTGCGCCCCTTTTCTGTAGGGCGATGACGTCTTTACGAAAGGTGGCGCCGATCTGCTGCAGGGTCACCCGGCATTCCGATGCAAAAAAGATGGGGTCCGGAATATGGTAACGGTAAAACGTGAACTGCCGCTTTTTTTCATCGGCCAGGAGGCAGCCGGAGTAATCGGTCACAAAACGCGACTGCGACCAGCC
>DATAGL010000141.1:0-1643 GCA_036263755.1 Chitinophagaceae bacterium
GGCCGAGCTGCTGGGTGGTTCCATCGAACTGGAATCCGAACCGGGACGCGGCTCCACCTTCACGCTCTTCCTGCCTACGGACTACAACCCGAACATGATCAAGAAGGAAAAGCAGAGCAGCCTCACGGTAAGCGAATACAAACTGCCGGAAACCGATGACCTCGCCATCCAGTCGGTACCCACGATCAAAGTGGAAACTAAAGACCTGGAAGGACTGAACGAGATCATCAACGAAACCGGCGACGACCGCAACAACATCCTGAGCAACGACCGTGTGGTGCTGGTGGTGGAAGATGACCTCCGCTTTGCCAAGATCATGATCGAGAAAGCCCACGAGATGGACCTGAAAGTGGTAGTGGCCACCGGCTTCGGCGATGTATTCGAGCTGGCCAACAAGTACGCCCCGGTCGCCGTCACGCTCGACGTGAAGCTGCCCGATGCCTCCGGCTGGCGCGTGCTCGACCTGTTCAAGAACGACATCAATTTCCGACATATCCCGGTGCACCTCATCTCCGGGGAAGAGAATCGGCTCCTGGCCATGCAGCGCGGGGCGCGCAGCTTCCACCTGAAGCCGCTGAAGAACGAAGCCCTGGCCGTGCTGTTCAACGACATCGTGGACTTCCACAGCCGCCGGCCGAAGTCGGTGCTGGTGGTGGAAGACAATGAGCTCGACTCCTCCCAGATCGCCAAGATCCTCGACAACGGGGAACTGGTGAAGATCGAGATCGCCTCCACGGGCCAGGCCGGACTGGAAGCCATCCGCAATGCCCACTACGATTGCATCATTGTGGACTATATGCTGCCCGACATCGCGGGGCTGGAGTTCATCACCGAAGTGAACAACCTTACCAAGGTGCAGATGACCCCGGTGCTGGTGTATTCGGCCAAGGACTTTTCACCGAAAGAAAAGACGGCCCTGAAGCAGTATACCAACCGCATCCTGCTGAAGGATGTGAACTCGCTGGACCGGCTGCTGGAAGAAACCGTTATGCTGCTGCACCTCGATCATAAAGAGCTGCTGCCCGAAAAGGCGCGGATCATCGAAAACCTGCGATCGAAGGAAGACGTACTGGCACACAAGAACATCCTGGTGGTGGACGACGACGTCCGCAACCTGTTTGCGCTCACTACGGCCTTCGAGCGGTACAACATCAATACCATTACCGCGGAAAGCGGGCAGGAAGCGATCAACATCCTGTCGGAGAACAACAACATCGACATGGTGCTGATGGATATCATGATGCCGGAAATGGATGGTTACGAAACCACCCAGAAGATCCGCCGCGAGCATAAGAACACGCACCTGCCCATCATCGCCGTAACGGCCAAGGCCATGAAAGGCGACCGGGAAAAGTGTATCGAGGCGGGCGCATCCGACTATATCACCAAGCCGGTGAAGATCGACCAATTGCTTTCCCTGATGAGGGTCTGGCTGTATAAATAAACTGTAGGAATGCAATCTGTTCAAAAAGAAGAAATAAAGCCGGAAATCAAGATCCTGGTGGTGGACGATCGGGAAGACAACCTCTTCTCGATCGAAACCATCCTGGAACCCGACGGCTATACGATCATCAAAGCCACCTCGGGCCGGGCGGCGCTGAAGATCCTGCTCCAGCAGCACGACTTCACGCTGATCCTCATGG
>DATAGL010000142.1:0-1834 GCA_036263755.1 Chitinophagaceae bacterium
ATCTTCCGCGGACAGCCGTTGCGGTAGTCGTTCAGGAACTGCGGAAAGGTATCTTCTCCCGGGCCGATGAAGAGGGTGTCCGCATGGGGCAGCGCTTCCTCCGGAAGCGAACTGACATGCAGCCCGCCGAGGCAGACATACACTCCGCGCGCCCGGTACCGGTCGGCCAGGGCATAGGCGCGAAAGGCATTGGTGATGTACACCTGGATAACCACCACATCAGGCTGGTCGTTTTCCATTACCGTTTCCACGTGTTCATCAACGAGCTCCACTTCATCGTCGGGTGCGCAGTACGCGGCCAGTGTGGCCAGTCCCAGGGGCGGGAACAGGGAATATTTAATCGGCCTCCAGAAAGGGCTTTTCGCCTCCAGGAGCGCAGGAAGGATCATTTTCAGTTTCATGCTTTGCGGTTTTGTGTTTGTTACTTCCGGTTGGGGTCCGGGACAGAACAGGTGCTCCCGGATCTTATGGCTGCCAGCAGCGGAAGGTAGTTACCATTGAATCCGCCGGGAAAAATGCATGACGAGCGCCAGCGTGAGGAACAACCCGACGCTGCCCAGCAGCAGGGCATAATCCTGGAGCTGCAGGATGGTGAAGACATAACCATAGACAAACAGGAGCACCAGGGACAGCAATGCCGTCAGGCGGCCCGAGGCCAGCAGGCCGCGCACGAACCAGGCAATGAGGCCGATGGTGGCACTTCCGGCTATGGCGTAGGCCGTATCAAACCCGGTGTACTCGGTGAATGACAGCAGCAGTACATAAAACAGTACGAGGGCCAGGCCAATAAGCCCGTACTGGAACGGGTGCACCGATTTTTTATGGATCGTATCCATCAGGAAGAAGGCGGCAAAAGTGAGCAGGATACAGAGCACGGCATACTTGACCGAACGCATCACTTTCTGGTACCCGTTTACGGGCACAAACAGATTGACCCCGAAGGATCCGGCAGCCAGCCGCCCCCGGACGGTATGATCCATGCTGCCGTTCGCCCCGCCCTTCCATTGCTGGGGGAACGTACGGGCATGCGCCCCGCTTTTCCAGCCGGCCCGGAACGAATCGGAATGGATATCATGGTCCGGAAGCAGGCTCCCGGTAAAGGAGGGATGGGGCCACCGTCCCTGCAGGTCAACCCGGGTGGTGCGGCCGACAGGGGTGAACAGGATCTGCTCGGAACCTTTGAGGGAAAAGCGGCCCGAAAACCGGATCTGCTGCAGGTCGGCCGGGCCGTTCAGGGACAAGGGCGCGGCAAGAGCGCCTTCCTGGATCACACCGTTCAGCTCGGGTGACAGGGTAAGGTCACGGCCATTCCACTGCAGGTGGATTTCGTCCTGCAGGCCGCGGGCATCGGAAAGCGGCAGGTACACAAAGGCTTCGTTCCACCGCACCAGCAGCGGGTCGATCTGCAGCTTTTCCAGCGGAACATTGCGGAAAGCCCCCGAAAGCTGCAGGTCGGTTCCGTACAGCATAACGGTATAAATGCCGCGGGTGCGCTGCTCCGGCCGGATCACTCCCTGTACGCTCAGTTCATCCGGCAGGAAATAAGCATACTGCTTTGATGTGCCCGATCCGGAACCCTGCTGCAGGTAAGGAAGGACGAGCACGGGCCCGGAAACAATCTGGCGGGAGGCCCAGCGGCTGCTCACTTCCCGCACGGCTTCTTTCTGACGGGCTTCCCGTTCGGCAATGAGGTGCTCTACATGGTAGGCAGGAATGAGCAGCAGCAGGACGAGTACGCCGATGATGAGGCCTTTGATGAGCACTTTGCTTTTGATCCATGCTTGTTCCAGAATCGTATCAGACATATTTGTTTGGTTTTGAATTGATTTTGATG
>DATAGL010000143.1:0-4564 GCA_036263755.1 Chitinophagaceae bacterium
AACGGCCAGCAGTGCATACACTGCCACGGCACCGGGGGCCAGGAGGGCAACGGCCGTCAGCACCACGTTGATGGCGGCGTAGAGCGCCAGGAGGCGGGCCGGCGGGATGAACCGCATGAGGTAGGTGCCCACGAAACGGCCCACCATAAAGCCCACCATGCCCACGAAGCCCCACAGGAAAGCCGCCCGCTTTTCGGGCATATTCATCAGGTAGTCGGAGAAGCGGATAAAGAAAGAGCCCACTCCTACCTGGGCGCCCACATAAAAGAACTGGGCAATCACCGACCAGGTAACCTGCTTGTGGCGGAATACATTCAGGGAAAAGGATTTTTTTTCTTCCCCTTCGCCTTCCTCGCGCACCTCGGGCAGCCGGGTGAACAGGAAGAACAGGGCTACCAGCAGCACGATGGCGCCGATGATGATGTATGGTGTTTTCACCGTGCCGGCTTCGTACGAAAGGTACTGGTCCAGCTCAGCGGGCGACATGCTGCGCAGCTGCTCGGGCGTGTGCTCGATGCCGGACAGGATGAACTGGCCGCCGATGATCGGTGCGATAAAGGCCCCCACCCCGTTGAAAGACTGGGCGAAGTTCAGCCGCCGTTCGGAAGTCTCCTTATCGCCCAGCTTCGTGATGTACGGATTGGCCACGGTCTCCAGGAAGGTAGCGCCGCTGGCGATGATAAAGAGGGCGGCGAGGAAGAAGGGGTAGCTGCGCACCGAGGCCGCCGGCACAAACAGGAGCGTGCCGAGGGCGTAGAGGAACAGCCCGCAAAGGATGCCTTTCTTGTAGCCGTAGCGGTGCATGAACCAGCCGGCCGGCAGGGCAATGAAAAAATAACCCAGATATACGGCCGTGTCGATCAGGGCCGACTGGGTATCGGTGAGCTGGCAGGCCTTTTTCAGGTGCGGGATCAGCACCGGGTTGATGTTGTGCAGGAAAGCCCAGAGAAAGAACAGGCTGGTGACCAGGGCAAAGGCCACGGCATGACTGCGGGCAGGCGGGGTGGAAACATTCATATAGCGGTTGGTTATTCGTCAAACATTATCGGGTTAATGAGCGGTGACCGGGACGTCCTTCAGGGCAACGGGATTGACAAGGGTGCCGATCCCGTCGATGCTGATCTCCACCACGTCGCCGGGCTGCAGCGTAAAGTCGTTCGGCGGCACCAGGCAGGTGCCGGTCATCAGGAAGCAGCCGCAGGGAAAGTCGCATTCGCGGAACAGGTACCCGGCCAGCTCCGGGAGCGTGCGCTTCATCCGGCTGATGGGGGCGGCGGCGGTAAATACGGGGTCCCCTGCGCGGTGGATGGACAGGCGGATCTCCGTTTCCGGCGGCACAGGCGTTTCGGGGATATAAAGGCAGGGGCCCAGCGCGGCGCTCTTCTCGTACACCTTCGCCTGCGGCAGGTAGAGCGGGTTTTCTCCTTCGATGCTCCGTGAGCTCATGTCATTGCCGATCGTGTAGGCTTCGATGCTTCCCTGCGCGTTCAGGTACAGGGTCAGTTCCGGCTCGGGCACGTTCCAGTCCGAATCGCGGCGGATGTATACGGCCTGCCCGGGGCCCGACACGCGGTGGGCCAGCGCCTTGAAAAAGAGCTCGGGCCGCTCGGCTTCGTACACTTTCTGGTAACAGTCGGCGGCACCGGAGTCCTTCGACTCGTCCATGCGCGCGTCGCGGCTGCGCAGGTAGGTAACGCCGGCGGCCCAGACCTCCTGGCTGCCGATGGGCGGCAGCACTTCGTTGTGGCAGTAAATTTCGGCTTCGGCCTCCGGCAATACGGTGGCCCCGGCACTCAGCTCCTCCAGGTAGCGGAACAGGCCCGGCCGGTTGATGAGCGCATCCCAGTGGGCCGTCAGCAGGTACGAGCGGCCTTCCCGGCGCAGGATATTTCCTTTTGTGGTCTTGTATAAATGCATGCAGTTGGTTTTTTATGATCCGGTTTCGGTTCAGGAAGGGCCGAGGCGGTAAAAACGGGCGGCATTGCCCCCGAACAGTGCGGCCCGCTCCTCCGGGCTGACCTCCCCGAAGGCCGCTTCGGCAATCGCCAGCACTTCGTCATAAGATGCCGACAGCAGGCATACGGGCCAGTCGGAGCCAAACAGCAGGCGGTCCGTTCCAAAGGCTTCGCGCGCCGCATCGATATAGGGCCGGAAATCGGCCGGATGGTGTTTACCCCATTCGGCTTCCGTTACGAGGCCCGACACCTTGCACCACACGTTGTCCAGTGCGGCCATCGCCCGGAGGTCGCGCTTCCATTCATCGATCAGCCCTTTTTTGATATAAGGCTTGGCGAGGTGGTCGAGCACAAAGCGCTGGTGCGGAAAAGCAGCGGCAAAATCAGTAGCCATGGGCATCTGGTGCGGGTAAATCAGGATGTCGTAGGTGAAGTTATAGCGTTCCAGCAGGCCGATGCCTTCGCGGAAAGCGGGCCGGTACAGGAACCGATCGTCGGCCTCGCCCTGCACGAGGTGCCGGAAGCCTTTGAGCCGGGGAAACTGCGCCCAGTATGCCAGCCGCTCGCCGATGCCGGGTGCCGACAGGTCCGTCCAGCCCACAACGCCCCGGATGAAGGGATGGGCTTCCGCCATCTGGAGGAACTCCTGGGTTTCCGCTTCCGAATGCTGCACCTGTACGGCTACGCAGCCGTCCATATCATGGGCGCGCAGCAGCGGCTCCAGATCGCCGGGACCGAAGCTGCGGCGGATGACCTGCATCGAGTCGTCGATCCAGGCATGCGTTTGTGCGTCGTAGTTCCAGAAATGCTGGTGGGCGTCGATTCTCATGGCTCGGGGTTGATGGGATCCTGGGTAAAGGCACCGTTCACCTGCCGCCAGATACCAAGCGGGTTGCCGTCCTGCAATTCAGGGGCGAGCAGGGACGGGGGCGCATCCTGGAAGCATACCGGGCGGGTAAAGCGGTAGATGGCGGATGCACCCACGGAGGTCGACCGGCTGTCGGTGGTGGCCGGGTAAGGTCCGCCGTGCACCATGGCCGGGGCCACTTCCACGCCGGTGGGCACGCTGTTGAACAGGAGGCGGCCGGCCTTTTCTTCCAGCACCTCCACAAGTCCGGCATATTCCTCCAGGTCTTTTTCCGTAGCCCAGATGCTGACGGTAAGCTGCCCCGGCAGGCTCCGGGCCAGGGCCATCAGTTCGTCGCCGTTGGCCGCCGTGAGGTGAAGCGAGCTTGGACCGAATACTTCCTCCAGCAGACCGCTGTTCCCGAGCACGGCCGTTACCGGCGCCGTATACATGTACGGTACGGGTGCATGCGGCGCGTCGCCGGCTGTTCCCTTTGCAGCCAGGGTTACGCCGGGCTGGGCGGCCAGATGATCCGCACCGCGCCGGTACCCTTCAAAGATGCCTTCCGTGAGCATGCAGGCCCCGCAGGCCCTTTCGATCTGCGCGGCAAACTGCCGGGCGAATTCGGAAGCCCCTTCCGAGCGGATGGAGCCGATGATGCCCGGGTTGGTGCAGAACTGGCCCGTACCCAGCAGGTTGGAGGCGGCCAGCTTTTCGGCCAGTGCGCCGGATTGCTGCCGGACCATATCGGGAAGCAGAAAGACCGGGTTCACGCTGCCCATTTCGGCATACACCGGGATCGGTTCGGCGCGCCGGGCCGCCCGGTCGAACAGGGCACGCCCGCCGGCCAGCGAGCCGGTAAAGGCCACGGCTTTGAGTAGCGGATGCTCCACCAGCCGGCCGCCCACTTCATGACCGGTGCCGTGCAGCAGTGCAAATACGCCCTCGGGCATTCCGCAGCCGGCTGCTGCGGCGCGTACGAATTCTGCGGTTCGTTCCGAAGTGGCCGGATGGCCGGGATGCACCTTATAAATGACCGGGCAGCCTGCGGCCAGGGCGGCTGCCGTATCGCCGCCGGCCACCGAAAAGGCAAAGGGAAAATTGGAGGCGCCGAACACCGCCACGGGGCCAATGGGAAGCTGCAGCTGCCGGAGGTCGGGCCGGGGCAGGGGCTTCCGGTCGGGCAGGGCCGTGTCGATCACAGCCCTTACCCAGGAGCCTTCGCGCAGCAGGCCGGCAAATGCCTTCAGCTGGTTTACGGTGCGCTGCACTTCGCCGAGCAGGCGGGCTTCGGGCAGATGGGTTTCCTGCATGGCTACATCCACCAGCTCCTCTTTGGCGGAATGGATGCCATCGGCAATGGCGTCGAGAAAGGCGGCCCGCCGGGGTGCCGGTACTTTGCGGTAGGGAAGGAAGGCGGCGGCAGCGGCGGATACTGCAGCACCGATCGTTTCCGGGGTTGCTTCGGGAAAATGCAGGTCCTGCGGCACGCCGTTGATGAGCAGGCGGTGCGGCCGCCCGGCAGGATTTTGGCTTTGTTCGGTCATACGCTTAAGGGTTAGGTTGTACCCGCACCGGCCTTCCGGCACACAGAAACAGGTAGTAAGAAAAAAGCGGGCACCGCTTTCCGGGGGTACCGGCCCGCAATTCAAATTAGGCCGGAATGGCAAGGTGCCAAAAACTTTTTACCCACGATCCGGGGAAGGCGGCGGAGCGGTGCGGGAAGGTTTGTAAATTTAGGGGTGCAGGACAGGCAGCGATT